>CANSWQ010000027.1 GCA_947650775.1 uncultured Mycoplasmatota bacterium | reverse complement strand
TTGGATCTTGTGATAGATGGAAACTTTTATATAATATGTTAAAAGGAAGTTATACTGAATCGGATACAACATATGGTAATTTTTCTGATGATAAATATATATTTATACCAAATATATATTTAACTTATGAATTAGTAACTGATAAAGAAAAGTTTTTAATAACTCATAGTTGTGCATTTATTAATGAAATAAAAAGTCGACTAATCCCAATACAAGATAATTCAGTTTTAACAGATATGCAATGAAATATATTGGATATTTAGTTTTAACTAAGACATAGAGAATTTAATAATATAGAATAAACTAAAAATCTGTTCTTTAAATTTATTTTAAAGTGTTAAGTATATGTGTTTAAACTTGTAAAAGAACTTATAATATTTTATAATAGTTACAGATTTGTATTTTGAGAGGGTTTATGATTTATAATGATAATTTGAGATTTCCAATCAAATATGCAGTTTTGAAATTAAAAAATAATGGAGATAATTACTAGAGATATGGTAGTAATCGTAGATGAAAGATTAGATGCTTTGACTAGACTTAGAAGAAAAGAAAATTAATTTATGGAAGTTGATGGTAGATGTGAAAGAAGATAAAATAACTGGTTTAACAAAAGAACAAGTTAAAAACTTAAGGGAAGCAGGAAAAAATAATTTTTCTGTTAAAGCTCCTTCTAAAACAAATAAAGAGATAATTAAAGAGAATACTTTAACTTATTTCAATTTAGTTTTTTTAGTTATAGCTATTTTATTAATATTAGTAGGGTCATTTCGTGATTTAACATTTTTACCAATAATACTTGCTAATACTTTAATTGGTATTATTCAAGAAATACGTTCGAAAAGAGTACTTGATAAACTTACAATGCTTAATGCTCCAACTGCTATTGCTATTAGAGATGGAGAAGAAATAGAAGTAAAAGCAGAAGATTTAGTTTTAGGAGATATTGTTGTCTTTAAAGCAGGAGACCAAATATGCGCTGATGCTGTTGTTATTGAAGGTAAAGCTATGGTTAATGAATCGCTTTTAACTGGTGAATCTGATGAGATAGCTAAAACTAAAGATTCAGAACTTATGAGTGGAAGTTTTATTGTTTCAGGTAAATGTTTTGCACGTCTTACTAAAGTAGGGGCTGACTCTTATATTTCTCAAATGACTTTGCAAGCTAAAGCAACTAAAAAGGGGGAACAATCAGAAATAATTCGTTCTTTAAATAAAATTGTTAAACTTGCAGGTATTGTTATTATTCCAATTGGTCTAATTCTTTTTATCCAAACATTTTTTATTGCAGGGGAAACATTAAAAGCCAGTGTACAAGCGATGGTAGCTTCTGTTATAGGAATGATACCAGAAGGATTATTTTTACTTGCTAGTGTAACTCTTGCTCTTAGTGCTATGCGTCTTGCTAAAAATAAAGTTTTATTACATGAAATGAAATCAATTGAGACTCTTGCGCGAGTAGACGTGTTATGTGTTGATAAAACGGGAACAATTACTGATACAAATATGCAAGTTGATTCTTTTGAAATTATTAAAGGAGTTAGGAAAACTAAGGAAGAAATTAATGATTTAATAAGTGATTTTGTCTTTTATCAGGATGCGGATAATATAACAATGTCAGCTTTAAAAAGTTATTTTATAAAGCCAACTGGGAAAGTAATGAAAAGTGTAACTGGTTTTTCTTCAGAATATAAATATAGTGGAGTTAATTTTGAAAGTGAATCTTATTGTATGGGAGCACCAGAATTTATTTTAAAAAAAGATTACGAGTTATATCGTAGTCAAGTTGAAAAATATAGTAAAAAAGGTTTTAGAGTTTTAATTTTTGCTAAATATGATGGAACATTAACTGGTTCTTCTTTAACTAAAAAAGTTACACCTTTGGCATTTATTATGGTGTCTAATCCAATTCGTAAAAATGCTAAAGAAACTTTCGCGTTCTTTAAAAAACAAGGAGTCCAAATAAAAGTTATTTCAGGGGATAATCCTATTACAGTTTCGGAAGTTTCTAAAAGAGCAGAAATTGAAGGAGCCGAAAATTATATTGATGCTTCAACTCTTACTACAGATGAAGCAATAACAGAAGCGATTATGAAATATACAGTTTTTGGGAGAGTTACACCAGACCAAAAAAGAAAATTTGTAAGAGCTTTACAAAAAAATGGTAAGACAGTTGCGATGACTGGTGATGGAGTAAATGATGTTTTAGCTTTAAAAGATGCTGATTGTAGTGTTGCTATGGCTAGTGGAAGTGAAGCTGCTCGTAATGCTAGTCAAGTCGTGTTATTAGAATCAGATTTTGCAAAAATGCCCGAAGTAGTTAGAGAAGGAAGACAAGTTGTAAATAATTTGGAACGTTCAGGAAGCTTGTTCTTAGTTAAAAATATTTTTTCTTTTTGCACTTCTATTTTAGCAATATTTTTAAATGTTAAATATCCTTTACAACCAGCACAGATATCTTTAATTAGTTTATTTACAATTGGTGTTCCTGCATTCTTTTTATCACAAATACCTAATGAAGATTTGATTAAAGGAAAGTTCATAAATAATATTTTATTTAAAGCAATACCTGGAGCTATAACTGATACAATAATAGTTGCTGCAATGGTTACTTTTGGCAATATTTTTGCAGCTAGTGATTCAGATATTTCTAGTGCTTCAACTATTCTTTTATCAATTATTGGAATAATGGTTTTATATAATATAAGTAAACCTATGAATAAATATAAATGGGCGATATGGAGCATATGCACAATAGGTTTAGTATTATCTATTTTATTCTTTAAAGAATTTTTTGATATATCAGATTCGATGAGTATTCAAGGAACTTTATTGTGTATTAATTTTGCACTTATCTCAGAAGTGTTCTTGAGGTATTTAACTAAGTTTTTTGATTTAATTAAAACAGCTTTGAATAAAGCAACTAGAATTAGAGATATTTTAAAAAATAATGAAATTTAAGGCAATATGATTTATTGCTTTTTCTATGTCAAAAAGTTTTGTTTAAAGTATATATTTTTGGTATAATATATGTAGAGATTCGTGCGATTGTTAAGTGTTCCTCACAAAGTGAGGTGATGCCTATGGTGGAAAGGTTTTATTTTGGAATATTTAATAGTACTTATAGTATTGTTAATAATTTTGAAAGATAACAAAAAATCAAGGTAAACAAAAACGCTTAGCTTCTTAGATGTATAAGCGTTTTGTGACAAATCAATGTATTTATCATAGGAACGTTTAACTTGCTATAGTCATACGTTTCTCTTTTTTATTGTATGAAGTTTCCTTCATCTATATACATTTTAGCATAATATTTATTATTTTTCAAGTTTGTAGCAATATTATTAGCTTATTCATAATTTATTAATAGAGGTGAATAAAAATTGGATTGGTTTAATAATATAAGCCCAGTATGGCAAGCATTAATTGCAACAACTTTTACTTGGGGAATAACAGCTTTAGGAGCTTTAACTGTTTGCTTTTTTAAAGATTTAAATAAAAAAGTTTTGAATACTATCTTAGGTTTTAGTGCAGGAGTAATGATAGCAGCATCTTTTTGGTCACTTTTATCACCAGCGATAGATAAATCTGTGGAACTAGGATATATACCATGGGTAATGCCAGCGCTTGGTTTTGTTATTGGTGGTTTATTTGTTTTATTTTCAGATAAATTTTTAGATAAAGCTTTAAAAAATAAAGGTGAAGGTAAAGATAGTGTTAAAAAAAGCATTCTTCTAGTATCTGCGATTACAATTCATAATATTCCAGAAGGGATGGCTGTTGGTGTTGCTTTTGGGGGAATTGCAAGTGGTGTGCCAGGCATGACTGTAATTGGAGCTTTAATGTTAGCGATTGGGATTGGGATTCAAAATTTTCCAGAAGGAGCAGCAGTATCTTTACCACTTCGTAGTGTTGGATACTCACGCTTTAAAAGTTTTATGTGTGGTCAAGCAAGCGCTTTAGTTGAACCGATATCGGCCGTAATTGGAGTAGTACTTGTTTTAACAATTAGAAGTGTACTTCCTTTATTGCTTGCTTTTGCAGCTGGAGCCATGATAGCAGTCGCTGCTCGTGAACTTTTACCAGAATCAATTACAGAAGATAAAAACCTAGCAACTATTGGTTTATTACTTGGTTTTGTCTTAATGATGATTTTAGATGTGGCATTAGGTTAAAAATATAAATAAATTGTAGAACAGAAATTGTTCTCTTTTTTATTTTATTTATTTAAAAAATATAATCTTTAAAGTAAATTATATAATCTGAAAAAATATATTTTTTTATTGACAAAATTGCTCGGGGGGGGGGTATAATTGAAATGTCTAATAGATTAGAAAGGAGAAACTTTTTTAAATCTTGTTTGAAATGCTAAAAATTAAATAAGAAAAAGGAGAGATAAGTATGAAAAAGAAATTTTTAATTGTAATTATTGCAATATTTAGTTTAGTAGTAATGCCTAGTAGTGTAAAAGCTGATAGCTATAAAGATTATTTTACTATTGGTGGTTATGTAAAAAATGAATTTGGAAGAGATATTAAATTAATATTTACAGATTATAAGGATAAAGTAGTAACTGATGATAATGGTATTACAGAACAAGTTACAGGTAGTTTTTTAATTGAAACAGAAGAAGGCAAATATGATGAATATGCAAATGGTAAATTTGCAATTGGTCTTGGTGATGAAACTTTTATGTTATATTATTTAAATGATGAAGGTTTAAATAGTGAAGTTGAAGATGCAAAAATTAAAATTGTAATTAATGTAAACCTTAATGATTATAAAGGAAAGCTTACAATTGATTTAAGTAAAGCTAAATTAGGTGACGTTGTTACTGCTGATGGTGGTAAAGAAATTCTAAATCTTGATGAAGTTGTTACAGAAGAAAGACCTAAAGATGAAGTAACAGTAGTACCAGAAGAAAATGCTGTTATTTCAAAAGATATTTTAAGTGAGATTAAAGCAAGTGGTAACAAAGTAACTTATGAAAATAAAAAAGATGATAAAGTAACTTATGCTTGGATATTTGACGGTTCTAAAATGACTTCTAATGATTTAGATGTAAACTTGGAATTAATTGTAAATGCTAAAGATGAAGTTGGTATAAAAAAATTAATACCAAAAACACAAGAAAAACCAATTATTTTAGATTTTAAACATTCAGGAGTTTTACCTGGTGGAACTAGAGTAAAAGTAAATGTTAGTGATACATATAAAGATGGTGATAAAGTAACATTATATTACTATAATGAAACAACTAAAAAATTAGAAGAAAAAGTAACTAATATTGAAGTAATAGATGGTAATGTAGAATTTAGCTTAGAACATTGTAGTACATATACACTTGCAAGAACAAATACTGCACCTAATAATGCAAATACTGCTTCAATGAATGTATATTTATATAGTGGAATATCTTTAATATCATTAATTGGTCTTAGTGTTTTAGTTAAGACTTATAAGAAGAATAGCTAATAGGCTATTTCTTTAATTTTAATTATGAAAAAAAATAAATTAAATAATAAAGTTCAGATATTTTTTATAATTATATTATTAGTAGTTTTTTTAGTTGCAAGTTTTAAAGTAGGTTCTTTTTTCTTTGATACTCATAAAAATAAAGAAGATAATAATAAATTAATCGAGGATGTAATTAAAGAAATACCATCAGAGAATAATAATGGTGAAACTAAATTAGTGATAGACTTTGCTAAATTATTAGAAAAAAATAAGGATACTAAAGGGTGGATAAAATATAATAGTGATAAAATAAATTATCCCATAGTTCAAGCTAAAGATAATGCTTATTATTTAGATAAAAACTTTTATAAAAAATATAATCAAGCTGGTTCAATATTTATGGATTATCGCAATAATTCTTTTGATGATAAAAATGTAGTTTTATATGGTCATAGTATGCTTGATAATTCAATGTTTGGTTCTTTAAAAGATTTATTTACAAAAGACTTCTTTGATAATAAAGAGAATAATATAATTGAATTAAGAGATTTAAATGATAATGTTTTAAAATATCAAATATTTAGTTATTATATTATAGAAAAAGAAGAATATTATATAACTACTAGTTTTAAAAGTGATAAAGAATTCTTGAATTTTTTAAATAATATAAAAAGAAGAAGTATTAAAAATTTTAATATAGATTTAAATAGTGATGATAAGATTATTACTTTGTCTACTTGTTCAGGAGTAGAAGGTACAACAAAAAGAAAGGTTGTACATGCTAAGAAAGTTATAGAATAACATTTTTTAATATGATTGTTTAGAGAAGATATAATGGTATCTTTTCTTTTTTTAGTGTGGTATAATTTTGATATGGAGATTAAATATTAATATGAATAATCAAATTGAAATAGAAGTGTTTAAAAAAGCAAATATTAATTTTCAAAAATTAGAAAAATATGGCTTTAAAAAAGATAATGATATTTATAGATTAGTAAAAAATATATTAAATGATAAATTTAAAGTTATTATAGAAATAGATAAAAATAGTAATATTGTAGGAAAAGTATTTGATATTAAAACTAATGATGAATACTCTAATTTTAGAGGAGATACTTTAGGGGATTTTTCTAGTAAAGTAAAAGGTGAGTATTTAGCTATTTTAAATGATATTAAAAATAAATGCTCTGATATTACTTATTTTTCTGAGAATCAAGCAAATAGAGTTTGTAATTATATTATTGATAAATTTAAAATTAATCCAGAATTTTTATGGGAGAAGTTTCCAGGTTATGGTGTTTTTAGAAGTAAAGATAATAATAAATGGTTTGCAGTTATTTTAAATATTAGTAAATCTAAATTTGATGGTGAAGATAAAGAAGTGGAAGTAATAAATGTTAAAGTTAATCCTAATAGTATTGAAGAACTTTTACAAAAAAGTAATTATTATGAAGGATATCATATGAATAAAAAACATTGGGTGAGTATAATTTTAGATGATAAAGTTTTGGATAAAGAGATTTTCGAGTTAGTTGATGAAGCTTATTTATTAATAAAAAAATAAAGTTTTAAAATAGAGAGGAGTTTTTTATGTCAAAAGAATTAACAATAATCATGCCAACTTATAATGATTCATTAGAAAAAATAAAGTGTTCTTTGGATTCTATAATTAAACAAAAAAATTATGATTTTTCAAAGTTAGAAATTATAATTGTTGATGATAATTCAACTACTAGTTTAGATTGGGATGAAGTATTAAAATTATATGCAAAATTAAATATTAAATATTTAAAACTTTTACAAAATAAAGGGCCGGGAAATGCTAGACAAGTTGGTTTAGATAATTCATGTGGAGAATTTGTATATTTTTTGGATTCAGGGGATTCTTTGTATGATAATTTTGTATTACAAATTTTTACTAAAAAGAAAACTGCTTCTTGTGATATTATCGCAACTAGAATATATGATGAAAGTATTAAAAGTAAAAGATTAAGTTTTTTGTTCAATAATGCTTATATTTTTGGGATATTTATTAGAAGAGAGTTTATAATTAATAATGATATTCGCTTTAATGAATTTCTTAGATGGGAAGAAGATGCTTATTTTGAAGAATTATTACGTTATTATAATCCGAAAGTTCTTTCTTTAAAAAATATTAGTTATTCTTATAATTTTGATTCCGAATCAATAACTAGAAAAAATAATCATGAATACCAAAATGAATTTGGTGGTTTTAGTGCGATGGTGGTTAAAAGTGTTTTATTATGTGATTTTTATGAAAAAGAAAAAGCTTATGCTCGTTTTAATGATGAAGTTATCCGAGTATTAGTATTATGCTATGTGAGATTTTATCCTAATCTTTTTGGAGAATTAAGTATTTCAGAACGAATACATAAAGTATTATTTTTACTGAATTTGTTATTAAGAAAAACTAAAATTGATACGGATTCTATGGAATTTGAACAATTATTATTTCAAAAAATGTATCAAAGAATGGTAATTTATAATAATTCTGTACCACTTAATATGCTAGATGAGTTTTTTTACTTAATAAGAACTAGTGAAAAAATAGATGATGACTATCTTATTGAAGGAACTAATATAACTATTAATGAGCTTTTGACAACACTTGGATTAGAAGATAATGAAAAACGGGGAATATAAAATTTTAAAAATCTTATTAAATATACTTGTTAAATGTAAAAGAAAAATAGTATAATGGATTTAGAAAGTAAAAAAAGGAGAAGAAATAATGGAGTATTTGATTACTTTTGTAGAAGGTTTAGCTTCTTTTATCTCACCGTGTATTTTACCTGTTATTCCACTTTATATATCTTATTTTGGAGCATCAAGTGAAAATGGTAAAAGAGCTATAACTAATTCAATAGGGTTTGTTACAGGATTTAGTTTAGTATTTATATTACTTGGTATATTTGCAGGTACTTTTGGTAAATTAGTTCATCAATATACTAATTATATAAATATTATTTTAGGTTTATTTTTAATAATTATTGGTCTTAATTATATGGGAGTTATTTTTATAAAATTATTAAATAAGTCGAAAGAAATAAAAAAAGATAAAAAAGATTTAAATCTAATTAGTTCTATATTTTTTGGAATTATATTTTCACTTTCGTGGACACCTTGTGTCGGAGCATTTTTATCATCAGCGCTGATACTTGCTAGTACAACAGGTAGTGTTTTAAAAGGAGCAATATTGTTATTACTTTATTCTTTAGGACTTGCCATACCTTTTATTGTTACAACATTGTTATTAGAAAAATTAAAGAAAACTTTTGATTTTATTAAAAAACATTATAATATTATAAATAAAATCGCAGGTGGTATTTTAATTCTTAGTGGCTTATGGAATATTATCAGTGGAATACTTGGAATTATTAGATAGGAGTGAATATTTATGGATAAGAAAAAAATTAGTGTTATTGTAGAAATAGTTATTTTTATGGCAATTCTAGGTGGCATAACTTTTTTCTATTATTTTAGTGGTAATGATAAAAAAAGTGCAGAAGAATTTAGTAAAGTGGGAATTATAAAAGTTAATGATGAAAATTTTGAGGCAGAAGTTTTAAAATCTGATAAACCTGTGGTTTTGGAATTTTCTTCAAATATGTGTCCACCTTGTCTTACTATGGTGCCTACTTTAATTAGCATAGCTAAAAATAATCAAGATATAAAAGTTGTAACTTTAAATACTAGTGATGAAGATGCTAAAAAAACCGCAGAAAAATATGAAGTGGAAGCAACACCTACAATAATGATTTTAAAAGATGGTGAAGTTGTAAAAACTTTTGTGGGAGCTACAACTGAGGCAACAATTATGAAAGAACTTAAATAGGAGAGTTAATATGAAAGCAAGACATTTTATAATGATTATTATTTTAGTAATAGCTATTTCTTTTGTTATTAGTAATAAAGGAGTAGAAAAA
>CANSWQ010000026.1 GCA_947650775.1 uncultured Mycoplasmatota bacterium | reverse complement strand
TATATACACATAAGTAATCTAAATCCATAAATTTTAAATTGTTATTCTTTTTAAACTTTTCTCTAACATCAGTTAGAAGATCGTAAAGACTTAAATACTCATGAATTCCTTTGTTATTAGTCCATGCATATTCAAACCAATAAAATTTTTCATTTGCTTCATATACTACAAATGTATGAGTAAACATTTTTTTAGATTCATAGTAAATCATAAAATATGTATTAAATTTTGCTCCTATACTTTTAAAGTAGCTTCTTTCTAACTCTACTATATCAAAGCATGTTCCTAAAGAATTCTTTATTACTTCTTCTGGTGATGATAAAACATAATTCTTTTTATATCCTTTGTCTGTATTTGTATGAGTGTTTTTTTCAATATCCATCCAACCATACTCTATGCCCTCTAAAGAACTTAAAATTTCCATAACATTTTTTACTTGATTCATTTTGACTCCACCTGTTAGTTATTATAGCAAATATACATAGGAATTGGCAAGAAAAACATTTAAAAAATCTAAAACATTTTGTCTACTCCATTTGGAACATCATCATTTACAACTTTTTTGATAATCTTTTCTTTTAAATCTTTGTTGACTTTTTTGCCTGTCATCTTACTTAATGTGTCTATTACTTCACTTAGTGTTTTCTCATCTTTCATATTTCCTTTTTGTAACTTCTCTGCAAGACCGATAATGGTATTTTTGTCCACCTTCGTTTTCTTTTCAACTTTCTTAAAAAATGAATCGTCTAACATAAAAAAATACCTCCTAACACATTATATGTTAGAAAGTACTTTTTGTTTATTTATAATAATCATAAAAGATATCATCTGGTTTTAACTCAAAAACTTTTGCAATTTTTAAAGCTAAATCATAATATACCCGACGATTACCATTCTCAAGTTGCCAATAATAAGCTTTACAAATTCCTAGCTCTTTCGCAACAGCTTCGTAAGACATATTATGCTCTTTTCTTAAGTTCTGTAACTTAAAATTTACTTTGGTACTACTTTTCACCATAACTCCTCCATTAGATATATAATATACCAAAAACTTTTCAATGTCAAATTTTGTGTTGCTATGTGTGGGTAGACATTGCGATAATTTATCAATAATATTAAGTGTAAGGAGTTAGTTTTATGAAGTTAAGAGATATAGTGGGCATAAATTTGAAATATTATAGATATAAAAGTGGTTTATCACAAGAAAAATTTTATTTAGGACTAGAACTAAATCCTAAGTATTTAGCTAAGGTTGAAAGAGGTAAAGCTAATATTTCTTTTGATTATTTAGAAGACTTAGCTAAAAAGTTAAATGTTCATATTAATGATTTGATTTTATATAATGAAAAACACGTTATAGATAAGAAACGAATTGATGAGAAACAAAAAGTGAATAATTAAATCTTCTTTTGAGAAGTTTTTTTATTTTGCGCATTTAACTCAAATAATAATTTCTGGTTTTCTATTTCTTTTCTTAATTCTTCTTCACTTGGTAAGTATAATTTATATTTAGTAGCAAAAAGCTGTTCATTTTCTTTTAAAATAGAATACTTTGCAATATCTTCATCAGTATCAGCACATAAGACAATTCCTAGAGTAGGATTATCATCTTTATTTCTTTTTAATTCATCGTACATTCTAACATACATATCCATTTGGCCTATATCTTGATGCCTAATTTTACTAGTTTTTAAATCTATTAAAACAAAACATTTTAAGATATAATTGTAAAATACTAAATCTATATAATATTCTTCTTTTTCTGTATGAATGTGAACCTGTCTTCCTACAAATGCATATCCTTTTCCTAATTCCATTAAAAATTTTTGTAAATTATTTATTATACATGTTTCAAGCTCGTTTTCTGTATATTTGTTGTCCAAAGAAAAGCCTAAAAATTCTGCGATTACAGGATTCTTAATAAATTCTAGTTTTTGATTATATTCATTATTATCTTTTTCTTTTCTTTTGTTACTTAAAGATTTTGAACTTAATAAACGATAATAATATTGTGATGAAACATTTCTTTGTAGGGTTCTAACACTCCATGTTTCATTGTATGCTTCACTTTCATACCAGTCTCGGGCTTCTTTGTCTTCAACTTGTAGTAACACGCGATAATGAGACCATGATAGTAGGCCTTTAGATTTTGCACTCACTGTGTGCAAAATCTTATTAAATTTTTTATAAAATTGTAAAAAGTAGTATAAATTTCTTTGTTCAAATCCTTTACCATATTTCTCAGTTAAGTTTTTTGCTAAATATTTTATAACTTCTTCTCCATATTCTGCCCTTTTAAGCCCTTTTAATTCTTCTTTAGCTATTCGATAGCCTATTAGCCAATTTCTTTTTACCAAGGCAATATTTACTGCTTGGTAAGCATAAGATTGTGCTGAATCAATAATTGAACAAACATCTTCAACAACATTATCTGTATCTTGATATTTAAATTCTGTTAAGTTAGTTTCTAGCACTGAATCTATTTCTTTAATTGTAGACATTTTAAAACACCTCACTTTCTTAAAACTTTTTTATTTTTAAAATTTCTACAAGTGAAGTGTATCATATAGATTATTAGGAGTCAAAATACAGATTTTTGAAAATCTGCTTAGCAGAAAATATAAAATCTGTTGCTAAATGTTGCAAATGCAACACGATTTTAGTGAAATTCTTGCTAAAATATTAAAATCTGTAAAAATTAAAAAAAGTGTAATTTTTCATTTATTTTACACTTTTAATCTTCATTTTTAGTTTTAAATTGGAGCATTATTGGTGTTCCTGTTAAATCAAAATTTTCTCTTAGTTTGTTTTCTAAATATCTTTCATAGCTAAAATGAATAAGTCTTTTATTATTAACTTGGAAAGTAAATTTGGGAGGTTGGACTCCTGTTTGACTTACAAAGTATATTTTAAGTCTTTTACCTTTAAATGATGGTGGAGCATTTAGGCTTACTGCTTCTGTTATGACATCATTTAACAAACTGGTTTTGATTTCTTTATGATTATTTTCATAGGCACTTATTATCTCTGGCATTAAAGTATGAATTCTTTTTTTAGTTTTAGCCGATAAAAATACTATTTTTAAATAATCAGCAAATTGGAATTCACTTGCTATTTTCTCTTTCCATTTTTTTATTTCTAAATCCGGATTACTTATAGTGTCCCATTTATTAACTACTAAAACTAAACCTTTCCCTGATTCAATAGCATATCCTAAAATATGTTTATCATGTTCTAATATACCATCTTCAGCACTAATTACAACACAACATACATCAGCTTCATCAATTGCTCGCATACTTCTTAAGTAACTAAATTTTTCTACATTTTCATATATTCGACCTTTTTTCCTTAAACCGGCGGTATCAATAACGATATATTCATTTTTATCATAAGTAAATTTGGTATCTAGGGAATCTCTTGTTGTTCCAGCGATATCACTAACAATTGCTCTTTCTTCATTTAATATAGCATTTATTAAACTACTTTTCCCAACATTTGGTCTTCCTATTATACAAAACTTAGGGATTCTTTCCTCTTCTTTTAAATCATTTGATAACTCTTTTGTTATAACATCTAATAATTCTTTAAATCCTAAATTGTGCTCACCACTTATACTCATAACTACTGGAAAACCTAATTCATAAAATTCATAGATGTTCTCTTGACGTTTATTGTTATCTATTTTATTTACTAAGACAATTACTTCTTTGCCACTTTTTATAAGCATATCCCTAATAAAATAATCACTTGTATCAAGTCCGGTTTTACCATCTACAACAAAAAGAATTAAATCAGCTTCGTCAATAGCTAACTCGGCTTGCATTCTTATATCTTTATTAAAATCATCAGTTGTATTTATTAAGCCACCTGTATCTATTACTGAAAATGTTTTTTCATTATATGTAACTTTTCCATATATTCTATCTCTTGTTACGCCTGGTTCATCCATTATGATAGACTTTTTTTCTTTTATTAGTTTATTAAATATTGTTGATTTACCAACATTGGGTTTGCCTATTAAACATACACATTTCATATTGTATCCTCCCCTTTTTTGCTATATTCTAACATAAAATGTTATTTTTCACAAATATTATTTGGAATTTCAGCCTTTATTTGATTGTTTTTTAAATAAAGTATTATATCGATATCATTCATAACTGTATTATCTTTAGGATTTATAACATCATTTTTCTTGTCTGGGTCTAACTTTCCAGCCTCAACTAAAGAACTAACTTTTATCTTTAAACTTTTATATCCATTATATAATTCATTACTATTATTTAACTCTAACTCGTATTTAATACCATAACTCTCCGCGATATTTTCAATTAATTCTATTTTGGCACAATATAAGTTGTCTTTACTTTTACTTGATAAATTTACTATACTTATAGTTGCAATAACTGATAAAATGCCAATAAGAACTATTACGCATAAAATCTCAATTAATGTAAATCCTTTTTTATTCTTCATAATTCCATACTCCTAAATGACCTTTGGTTTCAATTTTTTCTTTTAATGGTTCAATATCTTCTAGTATCCAAGCATATCTTCCTTCTTCATATATTCCACATATATATTCCTCGTAATTATTCTTTTTCATATTTTGGACATACTCTTTAGTCATATAAATACAATCTACTAATTTACATTTACATATAATATAACCATAATTTAAAGGTATATCTTGAACTAAAGACATTAACTCTTTTTGTTCTAATGTTGTTTTAGGTATTTTAGTTAAACTCGCATGAATATACAATTCACCACGATATTTTGTTTTCCAACTTCTAGTTTCTACTAGCTTCTTTTTTTCTTTTATTAGACTAGCAAAAGGTTCTGTTAAACTAAGTACTTTCATATAACCACCACCTTAATTATAAAATAGTTTATTTAATTTTACTAGCTTAGATATTTTATTTGACATATTTGTTTATATTTAATAATTGCTTTAAAATATAAAGTATTATAAAATGTATACAGATGAAGGAAACTTCATACAATAAAAAAGAGAGGCGTATAACTTTTTGCCGTTAAACGCCTCCAACAAAGTGGTCGCACTTAACTCTTAGATGTAACTCTAAGTTGTATTAAGTGCTTTTTCTTTGCCTACATTTATCTTACAACTTCATTATTTTTTTATTTGCTCTTTAATTTTATCTATTTTACTATCTTTAATCTCGGTAGTAACACCATCACCTGTATTGGGTTTTTTGCCTGATATATAAAAGTCACAAGCGATAAGACATACGAGAATAAGACATATCATAGTTTTATGCTCTTTTTTTATTTTATCTAAGATATTAGCGATGAAAGGTGCTGCAATGTATGTTACAAATGTCCCACCAATACCAAATACTAATAATCCTTCTAAACATACCCGGCCATTTAAATTAAGAAAGAATCCAGTGTAATCCCACCAAGCCATATGGTGGACTAATTCTAAATAAACACTAGTACCATATTCTATTAAACCACATACTATCATAGCTAAAACAAAATAGATAAAAGGATTTTTACGATACTTCTTTAAAATTACTAAAAGGGCTACACATCCCGCACCATAGATTGGTAACCAAGGACCATATAAAGTACCGCGATTAACAAAATTACCATACTGACATAAATGTAATAATACTTCCCATATCCAGCCTACTCCCGATAAAATAAAGAATATTAAGACATAGTCCCATAAAGAATAATTACGATTAAAATCAAAACTTAACCATTTATTTTCTTTAGTTTCTTTTAGCATATATTCATATAAAGGATATTCACCAAAAACTATACCACCATCTAAATTACTGTCACATAACATACTAGCGTTTTTAATTCCTTTTGTTTTAGATAATTCTCTTAAATACATATAGGCTTCAACTTTTGTAGTATTCATGTAAGGATTGGTAAATACAATATTACCAATATTAAAGGTTAGAAATCCTAATAGTTGCCATCCTATAAAAGATATGTCTAATTTAAACATTTCCCACTTATATCCATGCATCATATCTCTGGATAGTTTTATGACATCATTCGGTTTCATATTCGGATTTTCAGCGAGTATATAAGGCACTAACATATAAGAATAGTATTTGATAAAACCTCCAATTATAGTAAAACACCATAATAAAGAATATAAATTTTTTAAAAACATTGTATAAGCAACATGACAAGTTTTATTTAATTTATAAATTACTAATAATTTATTAGTTTTGGTTTTTGTGTATTTTCTGTTTTCTAAATAAAATCTGGCATTTCCTACTTCTAATACTTTACTTACAAATACCCAATAAAATAATGAACATAAAGCCCCAATTAAAATAATGACACTCGCCCATATATGGTCTTTAAATACCATTTGATTAATCGCATTTAATAAACCAAATAAATATGAACCTGATTTGGAAACATTATTAGCAACATTTGATAAGACTCCTTCTGTTGCATTTTCAAATTCAGGGATATTATCTTCTTTACCTTTAATGCCATTTAAAAAATCATTAACAATATCACTATTGTTCTCACCTTTTAATTTGATATTTATTTGATTTAGGTTATCAGGATAATCAACTTCTGTACTATTACTAAAACTTATAATTGTTCCACCTATACATAAAGTGAATATAAAACATGTTATAATACACATTTTCCAATTACGATAAAAAGCACTTTTTCCTTTTAATTTTAACTCTTTTCTATAAAACATTGTAATGCCCCATTTACTACTCTTATTCTATCATATTTTGACAAATTCTTCTATAATATTATAATTACAATTTTGTAAGCTTATCTTACAGTAATATCACCACTGATAGTTTTTAATTTTAAATCATATTCGCCACGTGAAGATTTTATATTTTTATCACCACTTACACTATCGGCAGTTATATAAGCTTCATTTATTAGCTTTATTCTTATTTCACCACTGGTACTAGAAATACTAGTATTACCTAATATTTCAAAATGACTTAATTTGATATCACCACTGGTAGTCTCTATACTTCCAAAACCTGAAAAATCTTCAATTTCTATTTCACCACTGGTACTTATAACTTCACCATTTCCGAGGCTTGATATTAATATATCACCACTTGTTGATTTTACTTTACCTGTTTTTAGAGAATTAATTGTTACTTCGCCACTTGTTGATTTGATATTGCCGCTTTCAATATTTGGTAATAAAATATCACCACTTGTTGTAGATATATTATTTTCAGTTTCTTTAAAATCTAATTTAGATGTAATATCGCCACTGATAGTATCAATATCAAACTTTCCTTCATAATTTTTTGGTAATTTTATAATTATACTAGTATTATAACAGAAACCAAAACACATTGTACTTCTTTTTTGGTTAATATTTAATACTCCATTACCATTTGATACTTCAGTATTTTCTTTAGCTTTTTTATCGCCATATATTTCGACTATTATATTATTAGTAGCATTTTCTTCAATTTTAATATCATAGCTTTTAACACTCACTAAAACTTTATTGATATTCGTATCTTCATATTTTATTGTATCAATTAGTCTTGCTCTATCACTAAAAAAGTTTATTTTACCATTTAAACCAAATACCATAAATATTAGTAATCCTATAACTATACAACTAAGTAATATTATATTAGTTATAATTAATGCTTTGTTATTTTTCATTTTTATTCTCCTTCTTATCTTCTTTTAATAATAAACTTAAAAATACTATCTTCTTAATTAATAATCCGACAATAAGTATTATCCAGGTGTATTCCCATCCCCAAATAAAACTATTTATTAAATATACTATTAATATAGTTAAATTAATTATCGAACTAATTAAATTTCTTCTTTGAATACTTTCTTTTTTCTTAATAGATATTTGTTCAAAAGGCTTGGATAAAAAATAATAAATTAATATAATTGATATAGCTCCTATACAAGCGATTGAGATAATTGTAATTATACTTTCATCCACTTCGATACTTTCAAATACTTCAATTAATATACACATTACAATAAATATTACAATACACATTGAAAATGTTAATGCTTTATTCTTGCTGTTTACTCTTTCTATTTTTTCTTCTAAAATAGGATTACTTCCTTTTAAAAATTCATCTGTAGAAATTTCGAAGAAGTTACATAATGCTACTATCTTGTCAAAATCAGGATTTGATTCCCCTGTCTCCCACTTACTGATTGTTTGTCTTGAAACATTTAACACACTTGCTAAATCTTCTTGACTCATATTTTTCTTTTTTCTTAAATCATATATCTTTTCACCAATAGACATAACCCTTCACCTCGAAAATAATTCTATTACATTTAATGGTTGCATTCTACCAACTTCACTTGGAAATATCGCAACTAAACTTAACATTATTATATAAACTCTTACTTTAAAATAATTATACCAAATAAAAAGAAAAAATTATATACTTTTTCCTTTTTAATTTAATCTAGTTTTAATCCTCTTACGTAAGCATATTTTTTATCTTGATAGTTTTCTATTTCTTCATATATTCTTTTAGCTTCTTCACTTACTTCATTTATTCTTAATGGGTTGCCATTTATATCTACTAAAGGAATAACATTTCTTTTTTTAACATCTATCGATACACTATAAAAATCTCTTGGTTTAGTATCACTACTAATGACACTTGTTGCATTTTGAAACTTCTCCCATGATGGAAAGATACTAATTATATATAGAATCTCACTTTCTTGTTTTGTATATAAATCTTCAAAAGTAATTAAACCTCTATCAATTAATGTTTTAATAACATCACATAAATATTGCATTACAAATTTATCTTTATTACTCTGTAATTCTTTAGCATATACTAATACCATTTGAACAAATTTAAGAGCTAATTTTTCATCTATAAATCCCAGTTCTAATTCACCTTTATTATCCAATACTGTTAGACCTTCATAAATTTCTTTTACGTCTTTTAAAGAATGGGTATGTAACCATATAGCACAAGTATGTAATACATCATCTAGTCTATCTGCGCATAGTTTTGGTGATTTGTTTTCTAATATAGGATATCTACTTAAATCATTTAATTCTTCAACTTCTATTCCATCTTCTTTTAACATTCTTAATAGTTCTTCATCTTGGAATAAAGGGTCTTTTTTGAATTCTTCACTTGATTCTTGTTTTTCATAATCACCTAAAACATAATCTATAACATGAGCAAAACACGGAGTTTTTCTATCATGTAGTAAGCTTGCAATAGTGGACTTTTTATCATGCGTAAAATGATAATTAATTAAAGCCACAATAATACTATGATTGAATCTTGTATATAAAAAACTTGGGTTATAAATCTTTGTATAATCACAACCACAAAACTGACTTCTATATCTTAACATTCTCATTGTATCTGTATATAAATACTTTTGTAAAAAGAATGGGAAATCATTTTCAATAAATATTTTTAAGTAATCATTAAATGTCATAAAATTCACCTGAGAAAAAATTATAACAAATAAAATTTAAAAAAACAAGGTTATTCCT
>CANSWQ010000025.1 GCA_947650775.1 uncultured Mycoplasmatota bacterium | reverse complement strand
AATACTTATGGAATATAGGTAATGATTTTTGTAATAAAAAGAATTGTATTAATTGTCCATTGTATGGTAATTGTAAAACAAAAGAAAATAATTAGTTTTAAAAAGTTATTTGGTAAATGAAAATAGTCAAGTTAAAAGATGGCAATGTCTAAGTTGAAGTTTTGTATAATAATGAAGATTTTTTGTTAAAAAAATGGCTGAATTATTTAATGTTAAACCAAATACAATTTGTTATCACTTAAAGGAAGTTTACGAATTAAAAGAATTAATAGAAGATTCAACTATTCGAAATTTTCGAAAAGTTCAAAAAGATAAATTATTAGAAAAATAAGCAAATGAAAAAGCCTCTAATATTTAAGAAGCTTTTTTTCTAAGTAAGTAATAACTCTATATAAAATAAAAGAAATAAGTAATAAAATAACAATACCAGATATAACCATATTAAGATTAAATACTTGAGTACCATATATAATGAGATAACCAAGACCAGCTTTACTAAAATTCCCCTATAATAACACCGACTAATTCTGAATGGAGAGAATAATCTAACTATTAAAAGCATTTATTAATAGCCATTAATTTGGTATAATATAGTTACTATTTTTATTTGAAATTAAAAAGAAAGGAGATGTTTATTTTGAATAATTTAGAAGTTATCAGTAGTACAGAAGAATTTTTAGTTTTTAAGACACAAGAAAAAGAAAAAGGAATTGCAATTCGATATGAAAATGAAAATTTATGGATGACACAAAAAGCTATGGCTGAGTTATTTGCTGTTAATGTTCCAGCGATTAATAAGCACTTAAATAATATCTATGATGAAGGAGAACTTAATAGAGATTCAACTATTTCCAAAATGGAAACAGTTCAACAAGAAGGGAATCGTAATGTAAAAAGAAATGTTGAATTTTACAATTTAGATGCAATTATTTCTGTAGGATATAGAGTTAATTCAAGGCGTGCTACACAATTTAGAAGATGGGCTACACAAGTTTTAAAAAAATATACTATAGAAGGCTATGCACTAGATAAAAAAAGAATGGAAAACGGAGCATTCTTAGATAAAGATTATTTTGAAAAACTTTTAGAAGAGATTCGAGAAATTCGTTTGAGTGAGAGAAGATTCTATCAAAAAATCACTGATATATATGCAACCAGCATCGATTATGATGCAGCATCTTCAACAACTATTGAATTTTTTAAAAAAGTTCAAAACAAAATGCACTATGCCATCACTCATCAAACAGCTGCAGAAATTATCTATAATAGAGTAGACCATACAAAAGAAAATATGAATTTAACTTCTTGGAAAGTATGTCCGATATGACACGATTAACAAAATTAACTGAATTGCTTTATTTTAAAGGGAAAATCAATAATAAGTATGTTGCTTTAGAATTGTCCGATGATAAAGAAATAACGACTGATTTTACTATTATTTTATCAATATCATTGTAAACAAGTATTGTCGTGTTCTTAAAATGCTATGAAAAAGATTTTAAATTAAAACGAATTTTTATATTATTAATGAGATTAGTTGCAAAGGTATGTGAAAAGCATATCTTTTTTTGATGTTTAAATAAAAAGAAAGCGAGGAATGATATATGAATTATGGTATATTTAGAAGTCAGCCAATAATGACTATAAACGATTTAGCACAAATAGGATCACATAATAAACGAGATAAAAAAGCATATAAAAGTAATCCAAATATTAAATTAGAATTAACTAAAAATAATATAGAATTAGTACCCTTAGCAGAAAAGTATGTTAAGGGTTTTAAATTGCTTGTAAAAGATTATGAAAAAGAATACAATGAACGAATGAAAACTGAACGACCTGAAAGAAAAAAGACTTTTAATGAAATGTTAAATAAATCTAAAAGTGTTGTAGCTGATGAACTTATGTTTACTGCTACACATAAGTTTTTTGATAATATGAGTAAAGATGAAATAATGAGATGGGCTGATACTTGTATGTATTTTGTTTATAATGATTTAGGTTATAAAAAGGAACAAATATTACACGCAACAATCCACATGGATGAACTAACGCCTCATATTCATTGTGTTGTTGTACCACTTGTTAAAAAGTTAGATAAAAGAACAAATACCGAAAGATTAACTATTCCTAAAAAGCAGTATATTAAAGATAATATTCACTTATCAGAATTACAAGATGTTTATAATTTAAGGTTAAGAGAAAATGGCTTTGAATTAGAAAGAGGTATCAAAGGAAGTGATAGAAAACATCAAAAAGTAAAGGAATTTAAGAAAACAACTAGATATTATAAAAATAAGGTAACTACTATCAATAAGAATCTTGATAATGCTATGAATGAATTTGAAGAAAAAATGAAAACTACTAAAAATACTTTAATAGATAAAGAATATGTAAAGGTACGAAAAGATACTTTTGATAGTATGCAAAATGTAATAAAAGAAACTAAAAAGGTTATGGAATTTCAACCTAAAATGGAACAATTATTTAACGAAGTAAATACTTTTAGTAAAAGTCATCAAACATTAGAAAAAGAAAATAATAATTTGCAAAGAGAAGTAAAAGCACTTACTACTAGAAATCAAAACTTAACGAAAGAGAATAATCATCTTAAAGACTATTTAAAAGCCATTTTGGAGGCAATAAAACACTTTTTTAGGGAATTACTACAAATTGGTAATGAACCTACAAAAGAAGCCACTACAACTGAAATAAAAGACTATTTTGATAACAATGACTTTGATATGAATGATGTTGTTGAAATATCAAGAGGAACTTCCAAAGAAGATGAATTATTTGATTATGTAAAAGCACCCAATTATTTAAGAACAAGCAAAAAATCTTATAATGGCAAAGATAAAGATGATTTCGAAATAAGTTTATAAATAGCGGAACTATGGAAATTTTACAGCACTTGACAAAATGCTTGTTTTGAGTATAATAAAATTACTTTATTTGTAAGGGGGAATTTATAATGATAGCAGTAAAGTGGGAATCATATAAAGAATCTGGCTGTGTTAATTGTGGTTGTGAATATTGTTATGCAGACCATATGCAAGGACCAACTACACCTTTAATATGTGGAGAGTGCAAAACTAAATTTTTGGTAATGAATGACAATTTAGAGGTTTCTTCTATCGGATTTCCAAAAGAAAACTATGATGGAATTATTACAGAAATAGATGGTGAAAGAGTACTTTATGATGGTTATGATTTAGCTGGATTAGTAAAAGAAAATAATATTGAAAAATTAAAGGAGCTACTAGAATTACTAAACAAAAAAGCAGGAAAAGGTCGTGCTATAGTAAATGGAGACTATGTTTATCCACTTCCTCAAGAGCATCCCCGAAAAGGTATAGCAAAGCATAAATATGTAAGACCAGATGTTAGACCTGAAAATGGAATTGGTGATTTTTGTAATCCTAGAGGTGTTGGCGATGTTTTGGCTTGTTTTGTTAAGAGCAAAGAGGCTGGTCAAAGGATTACTGATATGATTAACAAAGTCAATGAAGAGTTTGAAGGTAAAAGTTTTAGTTGTCGGTTAGATTATAGAGAATATGAACCAAATTGGATTCAAGTTAAAATTGACTATCCTGATGAATTAAGAGCCTTATTCTTATCTGGACTTATTGCTGAAAATGATAATGTTATTACAGAAGATATAGTAAGAAAAGCTATTTCTATGAAAGTTGATTTTGCAAGTTATTGGAAATATAAGGCATGTGGTAGAGTTTATAATGCTGTAGAAATGGATTTTATGCACGGTATTATTGGTAAACCTGAAGAGTTCACAAAAGAGCAAAGAGATGAAATATATCATGAAACATGGCAAAAAAATAATTATTTAGATCAATTTGAAGTTTGGGGTGCTTATAAACAAATAGACTTAGAATTAGAAAAAGGTAATGTTGAAAATGCAGTAGCATTAGCTAGACATTTAGTTGATTTAAATGGGACGCATTTTAATTATGAATTAATGGTACAAAGAGGAAAAGAAAGAGAATATATTACTAATTTACGAGGATATCTACATGAAGAATTAGTAAAGGCTTTAAATATTCATTATCGTAATACAAGAAATTTTAAAAAACAAACTGATGGTAAACAAACTTGTGATTATACAACATTGAGTGAAAATTTTAAACTTTCTGAAGATATGAAACAACAATTTGTATCTGATTGGCAAAAACTAATTCCAATAATTTTTGATGTAGTTGATCTTGAAACATTAAAGAGTGCTACTATTTGGGAATTTAAAAAAGATGCAGAAGCAATTGCACAAGAAAAGCAAGCACTAAATAAGTATTCAAATCTGTTCGCTATGTTCTCATTGTTTGGATTATATGTTCAAGTATCAAGAAATTTAGAAGAAGGACAAATTGAAAATGCTGTATTGGCTATTCAACATGTTGCAAGTCAAATTCACTCTCCATTATTTAGTCAGTTACAAGCTATGACAAGTAATAATGATACTCAATTTTTAAGAACACAAACTGTTTATGCAGAAATTTCTAATATAGCATCAAAATATTATGGAGAACAAGTTGTTCCTGGAACACCTAAAAAATTAACAAGATAATTTTTAAAGCAGAAATTCAAAAGAAACTTAGTAACTAAAGATTTTCTGCTTTTTAAGACTATATCGTCGATATAGTAACACACTACGATATTGGCAAAGCCAATAACGATGTGTGCCAAGGGAATCTTCCCTTTAGAAACCCTATAAGCAACATATTACAAAGTTTCACAATGTAATATAGTTGCCTTTTTATTTGTCTTACGACTTCAAAAAAAGCAAAAAAAAGACTACTACTTTCATCAGCATAGCTGACAAAACGTGATAGCTTTTTTTGAATAAAAACAACCTAATGCTAATCTTACGAAAAGCAAAAGTTTGTTTTTTTAATGTTGTTCTTCTAATAATTTAGCAGTATCTCTTTTAGCATTATGAAGTGATAGATACATAAATAATTCAAATACTATTGTCATAATAAAGAATCCAATAATAACATAGTTGTGTTGAAATACTCTCTTATCAAGTTGTTGAAAGAAACAAATTATCAGAAACAATAATACATAAAAGACAAGTAATAAAGCTGTGCTATCATCAAAAGACCTTTTTATTACTCTTGATTTTTCTTTATCAATATCCAAACCTATTTTGCTCCATTCGTTTATATCTAAAGCAATAATTGCCATGAAGAGTGGAATTGAAATCCAAAATATTGATTTAAAATATTCAGTAGCATAAACTAGTGCTAATACAAAACCTGTAATCATAAATACATTAACTAATATAAGTAAAACATTTAATATTTTTCTAATTCGCATTTCTATTTCTCTCCTTTACTTTTAAACTTTGGATTAAATTTATAATTTCATTGGAAGTAGTTATTTGATAATTCGTATCTTCAATAGTATGTTCCAATAACTCTTTTTCTTTTTCAGTTTTAGTTTTTTCTAAATTTTCTTCACAAGATTTAACTAACTGCTTTGAATTTTCAATACTACCTAAAATATTTATTTCTGCCTCATTTAATTGATTTAAATTCATCTTATTATAGTAATCTTTGATAAATGGATTAAGTGGGCTAACTTCCATACCTAAACCTATTTTATACATCATATCATTGTAATTAACATTTATATGTCGACTAATTTTTCTTAATGTTTTAGGATTTGGCACTTCTATTTCGCCTGATTCAATTTTAGATATGGTAAGATAGATATTATCATAGCAAAATCAATATCAAGATTTGCTAGAAACACTTTAGATACTTTAAAATATGTTAGAGAACTCCGAGAACATAAAGTTGATGTATATTTTGAAAAAGAAAATTTACACACTTTATATCTTGATAGTGAAATGTTTTTAACTCTATATAGTGCTTTTGCACAAGCTGAAAGTGAATCAATCTCTCAAAATGTTAAATTAGGCTTTAAAGCTAAAATGAAACGAGGAGAATTTATTACTTTAGCAAATCCTTATGGATATGATTGGGACAAAGTTACTAAGGAAATATCAATTAATGATAAACAAGCAGATGTTGTCAGAAAAATATTTAATTGGTATGTAAGTGGTAGTGGTTCTCATATAATAGCTAAAAAATTAAATGAGATGAACATACCAAGTCCTAGAGGGAAAAATGGATACCTACATCTGTAAGACAAATTTTAAGAAATGAAAAATATGTTGGAGATTTAATGAGTGGTAAAACATTTTCTCTTGATCCTATTTCGCATAAAAGAATTGTAAATTTTGGAGAAAGAGAAAAATATTATACAAAAGACCATCATATTGCTATTATTTCAAGAGAAGTTTGGGACAAAGCACAAGAGATTTATAATAAAAGAAGTAGTCATGCTTTGCCTGATGGAAAAAGTCATAATAATAAATATAGCGCTAGGTATGCTTTTAGTAGCAAAATACAATGTGGAATATGTGGTAATAACTATGTTAGAAGAATAAATGAAAAAAGAAAAGATGGTACTCATAAAATCTATTGGGCTTGTTCTAAAAGAATAACTTATTATAATTATTGTCAAGATTCAATGTTTATTACAGAAGATAATCTAAAAGAAATGTTTATTCAAATATACAATAGTATTATAGAAAAGAAACATAAAACAAAAGATAAACTTCTTAATGCAATAAAGGAAACCTTAAATAATGATGATAACAAAAGTAAGATAAATAATCTAAACAAAGAAAAGGAAGTTTTAGAAAAAAGATTATCTAACCTTATTGATATGAAATTAGATGATTTTGATAATAAAGATGCTTATATTTCAAAAGAAAATGAAATAAACGAGCAACTGAAAAAAGTTACAAGCCAAATACAAGAGTGTGAAACAATAAATGCAAATAATAAAAATATTTCAAAGCAACTTGAAATAGTAGAAGAAATATTAAATGCGAAAAAGACAATAGAAGATTTTGATAGAGATACTTTTGATAATCTTGTAGAAAAGATAATTGTAGGTATAAAAGATGATGAGGGAAATATAATTCCTAATGTTGTGAATTTTGTATTAAAAGTAGGTACTGAATACAAGTATGAAATTAACAATAATAAAATCGTGTCATTAAGAACAAACAAGGTGGAAGAATTCTCCAAATGGAAAAATCATGGAATCTGATGTAGTGATTGCTAAAAATTATTTAACTAAAGAAGAGGTTAAAGATTTAGAAAGAATAGTAAATGCCTTTTTAGAACTTGCTGAGCGTAGAGCTGAGAGGCATATTCCTATGACTATGGAAGACTGGAGTACAAGAATAGATAAATATTTACTAGCAGATGATTTAGATGTTTTAAAAGATGCCGGAAAGATATCACATGAAATAGCAGTTGATAAAGCTTTAAGTGAATTTGAAAAATATAGAATTACACAAGATAAATTGTTTGAATCTGATTTTGATAAATTTATTTTAGAAACAAAATAGTTATCCATATATATAGAAATTAAATAAAAATATTCTAAAAAATGTAAAAAAGCGTCTAATATTTAAGAAGCTTTTTTTCTAAGTAAGTAATAACTTTATATAAAATAAAAGAAATAAGTAATAAAATAACAATACCAGATATAACCATGTTAAGATTAAATACTTGAGTACCATATATAATGAGATAACCAAGACCAGCTTTACTAACTAAAAACTCTCCCATAATAACACCTATTAGTGTCATAGAAATATTAAGTTTTAAACTAGAAATAATAGTTTTATAAGTTGCAGGAATTGTAAGTTTAAATAGAGTATCAAGTTTAGAAGCTTTAAAAGTTTTAAAAAGTTTTATTAAATCCGAATCTATATTATTAAAACCATTATAAATAGAAATAATACCTACAATCAAATTAATAAGAAGAGCCATAACAATAATAGATTTCGTATTAGCACCTACAATAATAATTATTAAAGGGCCAAGAGCTACTTTAGGTAAACTATTAATTAAAGTAAGGTAGGGGTCAATTACTTTATTTAAGATTCTAAATTCATAAAGTAGAATAGCAATAATAAAACTAAGAGTAATTCCAATGGTAAAAGCAATTAAAGTTTCATAAATAGTGGTAGAAATATGATGAATTAGATTATAATTAAGAAATAGATTTTTAATCGTAACAAGTACTTTAGAAGGAGAAGAAAAGATAAAGGGATTAATAATTTTTAAATTACTAAGAACTTCCCAAGTAATAAGAAAAGCTACTAGAATAAAGACTTGTAAGAATAAAACCAAGATTTTTTCTAATTTAATTTTTTTCAAATAAGCTTTATGTTCTTTACTCATATTGTAAGTCCTTCCAAATAAGGTCATAATACTTACTAAAATTTTTATCTTTTCTATTTTCGATAGGAGTTAAATCTATTTCTCTTTTAATTGGATAAATATTTTTGATATGCGAAGGTCTAGAAGATAAGACAATAACTCTAGTACTAATACTTATAGCTTCTGCCAAATCATGAGTTACCATAATAGCAGTTTTACCTTCATTTTTAAGAATTTTATAAACATCATCACTAACACTAAGACGAGATTGATAATCAAGTTTACTAAAAGGTTCATCAAGAATTAAGATATCCGGTTTTAAAGAAAGAGTACGAATTAAGGCAACTCGTTGTCTCATACCACCAGAAAGTTCATCAGGATATTTATCTTTAAAATCCCCAAGACCATAAGTATCAAGTAAATTATTTACATAATCCATATTATCTTTAGTTTTAGTATGAGTTATTTCAAGAGCAATACAAGCATTATCAAATACAGTTCGCCATGAAAGAAGTGAATCACTTTGAAGCATATATCCAAGTTTTAGATTACTTTTAAGAAATTTAATATCACCAGTAGTTTTAGTATCCATATTAGTAAGGATATTAAGTAGGGTGGATTTACCACAACCACTAGGTCCTACGATTGAAATAAATTCTCCTTGAAACAAATCAAAGGTTATATCACTTATAGCATTTACTTCCTTTTTACCTGAATAATAAACTTTAGAAATATTTTTAACACTAAGAAGTTTATTTTTCATATAAATTATTAATTAATTTACTATAAGGCATACGTTTATCAATTAACTTATTATCTTCTAAAATATCTTGTAAGTTATTAAAACTTTGTTCATTAATAAAAGGATTACTAAGCCAAGAATCATATTTCTTATAATTATCAACGATTACAGTTAAATCTTCTAAACTAATATCTGGAAACTCTGGTAAAATAACTTTAGCAATAGTTTTAGCATCATTATTTTTAACAAATTCAAGTCCTTTATTTATAGCATTAGTAAAATCTTTTAAAGTTTCGTTATTTTTATTTAAGTAACTTTTACGAGCATAAAAAGCAGTATAAGGCATTTCACCAGATAATTTACCAATTGATTCAACAATACAAGCCTTACTATTTTTTACAACACTAGTAGCGGTAGGTTCAAATAAATCTACAAAGTCTCCCATACCACCAATAAATGAACCTGATAAAGAAGCAAAATCAACAGCATAATTAACGTTTATTTTACTTAAATCAATATTACTATTCTTAATAGCATTTAAGAAGTTTAACGCTGGCATTCC
>CANSWQ010000024.1 GCA_947650775.1 uncultured Mycoplasmatota bacterium | reverse complement strand
TTTCCATGGCCATCAACTAACATATAGCGATAACTGAAATCTTGAGCCATTCTTACCATAGCTTCATAAATACTTGAGTCCCCATGTGGATGGTATTTACCCATAACATCACCGACAATACGTGCACTTTTTTTATGCGGTTTGTCTGGTGTATAGCCTGATTCAAACATCGAATATAATATTCTTCGATGAACTGGTTTTAAACCATCTCTTAAGTCTGGTAAGGCACGAGCGACTATAACACTCATGGAATATTCTAAAAAGGAATCTCTTACTTCTTTTACGATATTATTTTTTTCTAATCTATCCATTTTAATACCTCCTAAACATCTAGATTTGTAGCATAAGTAGCATTGGTTTCAATGAATTCTCTTCTTGGTTCTACTTCTTCACCCATTAATTTACTAAATACTTCATCCGCTAATATAGCATCATCAACTGTAATTTGTCTTAATACACGTTTATTAATATCCATTGTTGTTTCATTTAGTTCTTCAGCATCCATTTCACCAAGACCTTTCATACGAGCAATGTCATATTTGGTAGTTGGAGAAAGGGTTGCTAAATATTCATCTCTTTCTTGTTCATTTAATACGTATTTAATCGTTTTACCATGCTTTATAACGAATAAAGGTGGTTGGGCTGCATATATGTGTCCTGCTTCTACAATCGGCTTAAAAAAGCGGTAAAAAAGTGTTAATAATAATACTCTAATATGTGAACCATCGACATCGGCATCGGTCATGATAATTATTTTATGATATCTTAGCTTATCTAAGTTAAAATCTTCACCAATTCCTGTACCAAAAGCAGTTATAATGGTTCTTATTTCTTCATTTGATAAAGCTCTATCTAATCTTGCTTTTTCAACATTAAGTATTTTACCTCTTAAAGGAAGTATTGCTTGAGTTATACTATCACGACCTTTAATGGCTGAGCCTCCCGCACTATCTCCCTCGACAAGGAATATTTCACTAACACTAGCATCTTTACTTTTGCAATCTGCTAGTTTACCAAAGAAATTAGTTACATCTAAGTCACCTTTACGACGTGTTGCTTCTCTAGCGCGTTTAGCCGCAATTCTGGCACGAGATGCAGTCATACATTTTTCAATTATAGTCTTGGCTATTGTGGGATTTTCCATTAAGAAACGCTCTAATCCTTCACCAAAAACATCACTTGCTATCTTTCTTACTTCAGAGTTACCAAGTTTTGTTTTAGTTTGACCTTCAAATTGAGGGTCTGGATGCTTACATGAAATAATCATAGCTAAACCTTCACGACAATCATCACCACTTAAAGCTTCGTCTTTTTCTTTTAATATTTTGTTATTACGAGCATAATTGTTAATAATTCTCGTTAAAGCATTTTTAACTCCATCTTCATGAGTTCCACCTTCATATGTATTTATATTGTTAGTAAAAGAATAAAGACTTGCAGTATATGAATCGTTATATTGCATTGCAACTTCGATACTGATGTTATCTTCTTTTCCTTCAACATATATAATATCTTCGTGTAATGCTTGTTTATTTTTATTTAACATGGAAACATATTCTATAATTCCACCATTATAACAGAATACATCTTTTTTATCAGGTACTCGTTCATCTATTAAAGTGATTCTTAAACCTTTATTTAAAAAAGCTAATTCTCTTAAACGGGTAGATAAAGTATCGTAGTTAAATTCAGTTGTTTCTTTAAATACTTCAGGATCTGCTTTAAATGTTACAGTTGTTCCTGTTCTATCCTTAGCACAATTTTCAATTATTTTCATTGGCTCACATGGATGTCCACCATTTTCAAATCTTTGATAATGAACATCTCCATCACGATAGACACGAACTTCTAACCAAGTTGATAAAGCATTTACAACACTAGCTCCAACTCCGTGTAAACCACCTGATACTTTATATCCGCCTCCGCCGAATTTTCCTCCAGCGTGTAATACTGTAAATATTGTTTCAATTGTTGATAAGCCTGTTTTTTGATTGATACCTGTTGGCATACCACGACCATCATCGCGAACTGAAACAGAATTATCATTATGTACTATAACCTCGATATCGTCGCAATATCCAGCAAGTGATTCATCAACTGCATTGTCAACTATTTCCCATACAAGATGATGCAAACCTTTCTCACTAGTTGAACCGATATACATTCCAGGTCGTTTACGTACTGCTTCTAAGCCTTCTAAGACTTGAATATCATTATCTGTGTAATTGTTTTCCATTTGTTATTCCTCCTTTATTTTGCCATCTATACACTTAAAAATCTTGGCTTTCGCTATTAATTTCTGGTCTACTTTATCAATTTCTGTTGTTGTGATAAACGTTTGGATATCTTCATCCATTAAATTTAAAATATTTCCGATTTTTTCATAATCTAGCTCACTAAATAAATCATCTAATATTAAAATAGGCTTTTTATTTAACTTGCTTTCAATATTCTTAATTTCAGCTAGTTTAAAAGCTATTACACTATTTTTTTGTTCTCCAACACTGGAATATTCTTTTACTATTTCTTTATCAATAATAAATTCAATATCGTCATGTTGTGGACCAAATAAAGTTTTACCCATTTGTATTTCCCGGGAAATATTTTTTTGATACATATTTAAAAGTTGCTCTTTAGTTTTATTTAGATATTCACTCTTAAATCGTACTGATAAAGGACCTTTGTTGGTAATTTTAAAATATATATCACTTATGTGAGAATTGATACTCTCGATAAACTCCTGTCTTATTAACATTATTTTTAATCCTTCGTCGATTAATTGCTCTGTTAAGACATTTAAAAAGTCTTTTTCATATATATTTTTTTTACTAAGAGCTTTTAGATATGAATTTCTTTGCTTTAATATTTTATTATAATTGGTTAAGGCTATAACATACTCTTTATTAATGCCAGAAATCTCGATATTTAAAAGCTTTCTTCTGGTCATAGGAGTGTCTTTTATAATCTTTAAATCATCAGGATTAAATAAAATTACATTTATGCGCGTAATATAATCACTCATTTTAGTTATTTTGTTATTATCTACTTTTATTCTTTTACCCGTTTCACTTATAATCATTTTATAAGTGTTCCAAATATTATCTTTTATTAAACCTTCTATTTTGGCAATGTTCTTACCCTTTTTTATAACGACATCTGTGTCACCTAAACGGAATGTTTTCGTTACACCTAACATATAGATTGCCTCTACTAAATTGGTTTTACCCATACCATTTTTTCCATATATAATATTAGTATATGGTGAAAATGATATTTCAAGACTTTCATAATTTCGATAATTTAATAACTTCAAACTACTTATTTGCATTTTTAGCCCCTACTTTGATGTTTTTTTAAAATTATAGGTATTTACGTACTCCTATACCTAGATTAATTATATCACAAAAAAACACCTTTTTAAAGGTATTTTTGATAAATTCGACCTTTTATAGTCGATTCTAAACGGGTTGCTCTTAAGACTTGTTTATCAAATATATTATAACTGACATTTATAATTAATTTATGGTTATTTATAAACTCTATTAAGACTTTATTATCGTTAGTTGGACTATAATGTAACATGGTTATTAAGTTTATCCAATGACAATCTTTATTTCTAATGGAATGCGTTGGAATAAGGATTATATTTAAAGAATCATTTATTATTATTGGAGGCTTATAACTACTTCCTAATAAATAAGAACTTCCTTTTATTCGACCTTCTAATGTGGAACCATTTAAATAACAATTTTGTTCAATTATCTTAGCAGTTTCTTCGTTAGCAACCAAACTGTGTTTTCCTTCAATTATTTTACTCTTTTTACCACGTGGAATGATTGCTAAGGTATTCTTGGTTATGATATATGACATTAAAAATGCCCTCCTTTCATGTAAAATAACTATGTTATATCATAAAAGAAGCGCACTTTTTGTCGAATTATGTTATAATTTTTAATTTTTTAGATTTTTTTGTTATTTAGTAGGTTTTTATAGGTAAAATTAACTGAATTAATGACTCGTCTGTTAATGATTTTATAATTAATGGCTTAACATCACTATTTAATAATAATAATATTTCTTCTTCACCCATTGTTTTAATAGCTTCTAGCATATATTTGGAAGAAAATGAAATTTCTAAATGTTCAACATTGTTAGTTTCTACGGTTAATTGCTCTTCTACTTTACCAATTTCAGATGCATATGAATTGATAACCATTTTAGTATTGTCTAATGACATTTTAACTATATTTTTATCTTTGCCTTGGGTAAGTAATGCCGCTCTATCTATAGCATCATTGAAATCTTTTTTATTTACTTTAACTATATAAGCAAACTCACTTGGGATTAAATTAGATGTATTTGGATAATTACCACTTAATAAATTAGTTTGGAAAATAATATTCTTATATTTAAATAAAGCTTTATTATTAAATATATGTATTTCAATATCACTTTCATCAGTGATAATTCTTTCTAATTCCATTATATTCTTGCCTGGTATAACAATTTCTAGGTCTTTTTCAACTTCAGCGTTTAGTTTTATATTCTTTTTAGCTAAACGATATGAGTCAGTTGCTACTGTTTCTAAGACATCTTTCGTAAATTTGAAGTTAACACCAGTTAATATTGGTCTTAATTCTTGATTAGATATAGCAAAACTAGTTTGATTGATGATAGTTTTAAATATATCCCCTTTAATAATAATTGGGTCTTTATTTTCTTCTAATTTAACATCTGGATAGTCATTAATATCTAAACAATTTAAGTTATATTGGTTATTGTCTGTGTATATTTTGATTTTTAATCCGTCAATAACTTCAAAGTTAATAACATCACTAGGCATTTTTCTTACTATATCTAATATATATTTACTTTGAATTACTATACCACCTGTTGTTGTAACTTGTTTGATATCTTTACTTTCTATTAATACTTTTATTGTTAATTCAGAATCACTAGCGGTTAAGTATAAACCTTCACTTGTTAACTCAAATTTAATACCATTTAATACAGGTATAACATTTTTAGTAGATATTGCTCTTATAACATTATTTAATCCTTCTAAGATTATATTTTTTTCTATTGAAAATTTCATATTTCATTCCTTCTTTCTCTTTCTTTTTAATATTAATAGTTATTATTATGCTGTTAATTATGTTTATAAGTTGTTTTTGGTCTTTATTATAGGACTTTTTTTATGATTTTTTTGTTAATAACTTGGTTTTTATTCACATACTTTTAAGATATTATCTACAATTTTGATTTTATCTCCTTTATATCTCTTTCTAATTCTTTGTTATTTAAGAGCTCTTTTTCCATCTTATCACAAGCAAATATTACTGTTGAATGGTCTCTTCCACCAAATTCCATCCCTATTCTTGGGAATGTTTCATCGGTTTCCATTCGGCATAAATACATTGCAAGTTGTCTTGGATGCGCTACTTTATTACTTCTTTTTTTCCCTTTTAAGTCATCAACTGTTATATTATAATGGTCAGCGACAGCTTTTTGGATTTTAGTAATATTATTGTTAGAATAAATATTCTTATTAACAAAGTCTTTTAAAGCTTCACAAGTAAATTCTAAATCAACACTTTTAGGTACCATCATAGCAGTATAGGCCATAAGTCTATTAACGGCTCCCTCTAAGAATCTTACATCATTTTGGCAAGCATTGGCGATATATTCAACACTTTCTTCTTTCATAAGATTCGCTATGCTGGTGTTTTCTATTTTCTTTCTTATAATTCGACATCTTAAATCGAAATCTGGAGGATATATATCTACTGGTAATCCCCACATAAATCTTGACCTTAATCTTTCTTCAAGAATTTTTAAATCATCTGGTGAGCGGTCAGAGCTAATTATTATCTGTTTATTTGATTGATGCAGGTAATTAAAGGTATTAAAGAATTCTTGTTGGGTTTTTTCCGCTCCTACTAAATATTGGATGTCATCTATTATTAAAACATCTACATTTCGATATTTATTTTTGAATTCATTAGCATATTCAATAGTGTTTTTATTGTCTGGATTCGCTAGATTAGTATATTCAGTCTTAAATTCATCACATGTACAATATAATACTTTTCGATTGGAATTTTCTGTTATAAAATTTCCTATCGCATGCATTAAATGAGTCTTACCAAGTCCACTTTTTCCATATATAAATAGTGGATTATGAATTCTTCCTGGAGCTTCGGCGACAGCCATGGCTGCTACTTTAGCAAGTCTATTTGTATCTCCAACTACAAAATTACTAAAATTGAGTTCAGGTTTTAAGTGAGTATCAAAGTTATTGTTTGTAACTTCATGGTTATCCACTTCTATTTTGGGAAGTATTTCTAATTCACTTTCCAATACAAACTTTATATCATAATTAATATTGGTTATATCATATAGTGTTTTTTCTATTAATGAATAATAGTTGTCCCCTAACATTTTTTTATGTATTTCCATCGGAACTTCAAAAGTTATTGTTTCATCTGTTAGTGAGATTATTTTTAAATCATTAAACCAGGCATGAAATGATGCTGGATTAATTTCGCCATATATTTTGTCGAGAAATGACTTTAGTAACTCTTCATTTCGCAAATAACCTCACCCCGCAGTCTGTAACGTCTACATATTCATTTTATCGCATTTCATTTTGAAAAGAAATACTAAAATGTAAAATTTTTTTATTAACATGTTATACACATTCATTAGTCCTTATAATATCTTAGAAGAATATATTTATCAACACTATTCACAAAATTTTATATTTAATTTGAATTTATTAACTTTGAAGGTTTTTATGAATATTGTTAGTAGTGTTTATAAGTTTAAATATTTTTAAGTCTTCTTAGGATACACCTGACTTTGTTGGTACCACTGTTTTGTGGATAACTTCTAACTTATTCACTTTTTAATTGAAATAGCCTGTTAATAGTAAAGTTTACATTTTAAGTGGTTATTTTTAGATTGTTTATACATTGTGGAGTGTAAAAGTTATCCACATTATCCACAATTTAGTGTTGATAACTTTTTTAAAGCTTTACATTTTTAGATATATTTTAAAAAATAAAAAAACTGATAATTAAATCAATCTTTATTTGATTATTTTATCAGTTAAATATATAAAATTAGTTGGATATAATATATGGGTTATCTAATGTGCCATTACCACCCTCTTGAAACTGAGTATCAGCTTTCAAATTGATGACTGGACGCAAGCCAATGGTATCATTGTGTGTACCAGCATTGTTGGTAAAACCACTTGCATTCAAAAAGAACACGCCAGCAATTCCACCCACACCAGTAGTTCCAATCCAGGCACATGGAGACATAGTCCAATATTTTTGGCCATTATATAGATAATATGATGCATTGTCCGACCTTCCTCCTGCCATTAGTATTTCATCTGTTGTTATTAATCCTACTTTTAATGTATATACATCTTCAGAATTGCACGCTAGTGTTGGTGCAAAATCTTCCCATAATCGTGTGTATGCTGCATAGCATATTACATTGTTTGGATTTATTGCCCATTTATATCCTGGTGCTGGATTTCTATCATTGCAATACTTTCCATCTGCTACTTTATTTGCATTTGTTCCTGTTATATTGGCATTATACCATTTCTCTGTTTGTGTTTTAGCGTTACTTGATGTTCCACTTAGTGTTCTTTGACTTGTTTCTTCATATGTCCATCCTACATAGTTTGATTGATTAAAATTTGTATTATATGCTACCTTATCTACTGCTATACTTTCTGTTGTTTTTGTTCCATTAGCATGACATGTTACTCCATCATAGATTAAACGCATACTTCCATCACCATTGATTCGAACTATTCGCCAACAGAATCCTCCAAACTTTACATAGTTGTCTGTTACTGCTCCTCGCCAGTAATATGAATATCCACCATACATTCCATCTGCTACTTTATATACTCCTTCATCTGTTGTTGCTATTTGACTGAAATTTGGTGTTGTATCTTTTGGATTTACTGAGGCAATAATATTATCTATTGTTATTGTTGGTATATATTCATCAAAATATAAATAACAACTTGTTCCACTTTTATTTAGGTTATCTGCATAAAATCTTTTGGTTTTCACATCCCATCTTGGTATAGTTCCATTACTACATGTACTTTTTTCTGCATTTAATTGGTAACCTTCTTGTGGTATAGCTTCTACTTGTTTATATTCCCCATCTTCTTGTTTTACATATGTTGCTAATATATTTATATCTGGTTTTATATCACTTTCTTCTACTGTTACTTTTCCTTCTATACTTCCTTCTAAATCATAGTTTTGTGGTTCATCCAAATTCGGGTATTCTAGTATTACATAATAATATACTTTTTCTCCTGTGCTTGTTGCTGTTACAAACTCATCTTTGACTAATGTTACTTTTGATTCATTTTTATTTATTGTTCCTGTTGCTATTGTATTTCCTAAATTATCTATATTTGATATTGTACATTCTTTACTTGTTTTATATATAGTAAAGTTTAGTTTAGTTGATAAAGTATTAGTTCCTTTCCATATTAAATTATATGGAATAAGTTTATTATTACCTGTTGCAGTTACTTTAATAGTACTTATTGTTTTATGTTCTGGAAGTATTTCTAAATCTTCAAATTCTAGTATACCTTCTACATCTATTTTAGCTCCTCTAATAACTGCAGTTGTTCCACTTGTACCTCCACCATTACCATTTGTAAGTATTTTAGTTACAAAATATGCTAAGGATACTCCTACCACCAGTAATAATCCTCCTATTATAATAAATAATTTTTGATTTTTCATTTTTATCCTCCTTATTATAAAAATTATATCGTATAAAATATATCATGATAGTATTATAATGTCAACATTTCATACAGTCTTTATGCAGTAAAAAGAAATTTAAAATTATGGAATAATTGCTTTAGGTGAGACTTATGTGGAAGAAATATAGAGAAAGGGCTAAATTAACACAAGAACAATTAGCTGCGATAGCTGATATAGACTATACTAATTATCAAAGAATAGAATCTGGTGCTACTATTCCTCAAACTAATACTTTTGCAAAGATAGTGCTAGCATTAAACTTAAATAATAGTGAAATTAAGGAATTATTAATTTATTATTCAAAGATTAATTCTAAAAAAGGTAAAGTTTCTATTAAATAACATTTATGAAATTTATACCGTGATAATGTATGCTTTAATAGAGGTTTTTATATGAAAATAATTGCAAATAATTATAGAGCTAATGAAGTAATAAGAATGATTAGAGAAAATAGTGGTAAGACTCAGAAAGAATTTGGCGAGGCTATTGGTAGAAGTACTACTGCTGTTCAATTTTATGAATATGGTGAGAGAAATTTTGATTTCGAATTGTTATTAAAGATTTGTGAAAAAGAAAACTTAAACATAATTATTGAGAGCAAAAAGTAATTTTTAATAATTTTTCACGTTACTTATTGGAAAATTCTTGACTTAAAAGCATAATAATATTATAATTAAACCAATTGATTTTTTGAGGAGGTGCTAATATGAAGAGAACATATCAACCTAATAATCGTAAAAAAGCTAAAAAACATGGATTT
>CANSWQ010000023.1 GCA_947650775.1 uncultured Mycoplasmatota bacterium | reverse complement strand
AAGATGCTACACAATTAAAAAAATATATTGATGATATAATTTAAAAATACAAATATACTTTGTGTTTTTTTATTACTTAGTATAAAAAAGAAAATACTCATTTGTCTTGAGTATTTATTTTTAACATAACATTACAAATATATATATTATTCTCTTTGTTATAGATAGCTATTTCTTCATTGTTATATACTAATAATAATTGTTCTTCATTATTATTTAAAACTAAGGCATTGCCATTTATGACTTTTTGATATTCTTCATCATTTAAATTATATGTTTTGATATTTAAAACATCAGTTATTTTAAGTAAATTATAATCATCTTCTAATTCTTGGGCATTTTCTAAAGAAAAACTTCCTTGTTTGGTTCTAATTAAAGAGTTCATAGTGCCTATTGTATTTAACTTTTTACATATGTCTCTTATTAAACTTCTTATGTATGTACCTTTTTCAACTTTGGTACGAAATTTTATAATGTCATCTTGATAATCAATTAACTCTAACTCTTTTACTTCAACTGTTTTTATGGGAAGAGCAATATCTTCATTATTTCTTGCATATTCATATAACTTTTTTCCATTTATCTTAACCGCAGAATATTTAGGAACTTCCATCTCATACTTACCAATAAATTTTTTAAATACTTTTTCAACGTCTTCTTTTGTTACATTAAAATCTTTTTTCTCTAAGATATTTCCTGTAATGTCTAAAGTATCAGTTTTAATTCCAAGTTTTATTTCAGAAATATATTCTTTATCTAAGGAAGTAAGCATTTCTCCTAATTTAGTGTATCTTCCAACTGTAATAACAAGAACTCCTGATGCTAGAGGATCAAGAGTTCCAGTATGTCCTACTTTTTTAGTTTTTAATTTTTTACTAATTATATTTACTATATCTCTGGATGTATATCCAGTTGGTTTATTTATAATTATTATTCCGTTCATCTTTGTTCTCTTCATGAATTTCTTTAATGATACTCTCAATGCGGTTCGCATACTCAATTGAATCATCAAATATAAATGTAAGTTCGGGAGTATGTCTTAAATCTAACTTTTCAGCTACTAACCCTCTGATAAAAGGAGCTGCTTCATTTACTTCTTTTTCTAAAGTTTTTTTATCCATATCACTTAAAGATGTAAAATAAACTTTCGCATAACTTAAGTCATTTGATACTTTACATCCAGTAATAGTGATAGTCTTTAAGATTTCATCTCTTGCTTCTTCAAATAGTATACTACTTATTACACGCATCATATCAGATGAGATTTTGGCTATTTTGTGACTTGGCATTAACGTTTCACCTCAACCATTTCAAAGCATTCAATTATATCTCCAATTTTTATATCAGTATAATTGTCAAGAGTGATACCACATTCAAAGCCTTTTTTAACTTCTTTAACACTATCTTTCTCTCTTTGGATAGATGCTATTTTACCATCATAGATTATAACACCATCTCTGATAAGTCTTGCACTAGAATTATTCTTAATTATACCATCAGTTATATAAGTTCCAGCGATATTACCAACTTTAGAGAATTTAAAGATTTTTCTAATTTCAGCACTACCTAAGATTTTCTCTTCAAACTCTGGGTCTAACATACCTTTCATGGCTAGTTCTATTTCTTCAATACATTTATAAATAATTGTATATAATCTAATATCAACACCATATTCTTTAGCGATTTCTTTAGTTGTACTAGTTGGACTAACATTAAATCCGATTATAATCGCATTAGAGGCATTTGCTAATACAACATCACTTTCGGTAATAGTTCCAATACCTGAACGGATAACATTTATTTTAACTCCTGCAACATCAATTTTCATTAAACTATTTTTAACTGCTTCTTCACTACCACGGACATCAGTCTTTAAAACTATGTTAATCTCTTTTTGACCTTCGTTTATTTTACTAAATAAATCATCTAAAGATATAACATCTTTCTTAAATTTATTTTCTTTAGCATTTATTGCTCTTTTTTCAGCGATTTCTTTTGCTTCTTTCTCAGTTTCAAAAGCCATAAATTTATCGCCAGCGCTTGGATTGTCATTTAAACCAGTAATCTCAACAGGTGTTCCAGGGTCAGCACTAGTAATAGACTCCCCTAAATCATTTTTCATTGTTCTTATTTTACCAAATGTGGTACCAACTACTATTGGATCTCCTAAACGTAAAGTTCCATTTAATATGAGTAGGCTGGCAATTCCACCGACATTTTTATCTTGACGAGATTCAATTACAGAACCAACTGCATATCTACTTGGATTAGCTTTTAATTCACCCATTTCACTTATAGCTAAAATGGTCTCTAATAATTTATCAACACCTTCTCCTGTTTGAGCTGAAATATTGATAAATGGATATTCGCCACCCCATTCTTCAGGAGTGATATTAAGTTCGGCCATCTCAGTTTTAATTTTTTCAGGATTAGCATCCGGTTTATCTATTTTGTTTACTGCGACAATTATTGGTACCTTCGCACTTAAAGCATGTTCAACAGCTTCTTTAGTTTGTGGCATTACTCCATCATCAGCAGCGACAATGATTATAACTATATCTGTAACACTAGCTCCTCTAGCACGCATTTCAGTGAATGCTGCATGCCCTGGAGTATCTATAAATGTTATTTTACTACCATTGGTTTTTATTTGATAAGCTCCGATAGCTTGCGTAATTCCTCCAGCTTCACCACTTGCAATATGAGAATCTCTTATATAATCTAAAAGGGTTGTTTTTCCATGGTCAACATGGCCCATTATAGTTACAATTGGAGGCCTTGGCATTAAATCTTCTTCATTATCAACTATTTCATATTCTTCAAAGTTGGATACATCTTGGGTTTCTTCTCTTTTTAATGTTTTATTATATTCTAACGCAATTATTTCAGCATTTTCAAAATCAAGCGCTTGATTAACTGATAACATTAAACCTAAAGTCATTAATTTTTTAATTATATCTGTACCACTAATGTTTAATTCGTCAGCTAGTTCACCTACTGTCATACCATCTTTAAATACAATAATATTTTCATCTACTGTATTTTTCATAAGCTTGTCTTTATTCTTATACATTTCTTTACGTAATTTAGAATAATCTTTGGTTTCTACTTGATTTTTCTTTTTTAACTTTTGCTTTTTATCAGTTGTATTTATATTCTTAGTGATATTACTGCTTTCTACTATTTCATCTACAACTTCATCAATTGTTTCCTCTTCTTCATAAGAGTCATCTTCTACACCAATTAAATTAATTGCATTATCTAAGGTAATAACATCTAAATCAGTGAGTTCATCCTCTCCACTTTTTACTTCTATGCCAAGATCATTACATTTTTTTAAAATCTCAGCGACACTTAAGTTTACATCACTTGCATATTCTTTTACAGTCATGCTTACTCTCCTTTCTTATTTTTTTATTTTCTATTTAATTAAATTTCTAGCATTTTCATATACTTCACTAAGAATACTAACTTCTAATATTCTTTCTAATATTTTAGTTTTCTCAGCTTTATTTATGACTTCAATATCTTTTTTTAAATAAGCTCCTCTACCGTTTGCTTTACCTGTTATATCTACAATAACATTACCTTCCGGAGTTCTTACTATACGAAGCAAATCTTTTTTTTCACACTTTTCTTTAGTTACTACGCAAGTTCGCATTGGTATTTTTTTTGTTTTCATTTTAGCCTCCTTGCTTTATATCTTATTTGTTTCCTTCTTCGTTAATCTCTTTCATTGTTTTAATATTGATTTTATATTTAGTTAAACGGCTTGCTAATTTAATATTATTGCCACCTTTTCCAATTGCTAGAGCAAGTTCATCATCAGGTATAACTGCTAAAGCTTCTTTTTTCTTTTCATCTAATATATTTACAATAGCATTTTTAGCTGGTGATAATGCACTTTTAATATATTCTTCGGGATTTTCACTATATAATACTACATCTACTTTTTCACCATTTAATTCTTTTAAGATACTTGCAATACGTGAACCTCTTTCACCAATACATGTACCAATAGGGTCGATTCTTTCATTAGTTGTAGATAATGCTACTTTACTTCTAATTCCGGCTTCTCTAACACATGCATGCATAATAAGTGTTCCATCTTGTAATTCTGGTATTTCAAGTTCAAATAATCTTTTTACAAAACCATAGTGTTTTCTTGATAATAATATTAAAGGTCCTTTAGTACCATTTTCAATTTTGGTAACATATACTCTGATATTAGAACCCATTTTAATTGTTTCGCCTGGAATAATATCATTCTTAGGAAGTATTCCTCTTGTTCTTCCTAAATCAATATAATAGTTTTTGTTATCTTCAAGAGCTACTAGGCCTAATAACATTTCATCTTGCTTATCTTGGAATTCATCGATAATACTGTTTTTCTCAGCTTCTCTTATTTTTTGAGTTAAAACTTGCTTAGCTGTAGAAGCTGCGACACGACCAAAATCTTTAGGTGTTACTTCTGTCTCAATAGTTTCACCTACTTTAATTCCTGGCACCATTTCTTCTGCTTGTTCTAATATGATTTGCGCATCTATATTAATTTCTGGTGCTATTTTTACAATATTTCCTTCTTCATCAGTAGTCTCACTACCAAAGTCTACATCATCAACTACTACTAAATAAGAAAATACTTTGATTTCGCCTGTTTCACGATTAATATCAACTCTCACATTTGTCTTAGAATCAAAATTCTTTTTGTATGCTGTTGCTAGGGCAGTCTCCATACCTTCAAATACAACTTCTTCACTTATTCCTTTTTCTTTTACTATTGCTTTTACTGCTTTAATGAATTCTTCACTATTCATTATCTTCACCTCTTTCTTTGGATACAACATCTAAGATGTATGAATCATCTGTAAAATCATACTCATCTACAATTGGATTAATGATATTTGTAGCATCAACAATTGTATCTAAATCAATACCTCCAACTTTATCTAATACTATTGATAATACATTGTAATTACCACTGTTTTTTTCATATGTAACACTATCAACAATAATGCTTTCTTTTTCTAGAACTTCTCTAATCTTTTTCTCTAGTTCTTCTAAACTTTTTTTCATAACTCACCCTATTCTTATATAATAATAAAAGTGGGAAAATTATTGCCCACTTAAATCTGTCAAAGTTATTATATCATAAAATAACTTATTGTCAAAGTTTATTTTGTTCTTTATTTTAAAAAGTTTGTTACTAATTCTATTATTATATTTTTCTCTTTAGGATTACTTTCAGCGATTAAAAGTGTGACTGCTACTAAAGTGTTGTTGTCTATTATTTGTTTTTCATTTTTGTATAAAATGTTATAAAATTGTAAAAAGTATATGAATAATGTAGCGGCGATTCTTTTATTACCATCGATAAATACATGATTTTTAACAACCATATAAAGAAAGTTGGCTGCTTTTTCTTCTAACGTGGGATAAACATCTTTATTATCAAAAGATTGATAAATATTAGCTATAACTGATTTTAATCCTTTATCTCTTTCTAAAGCAAATATATCACTTTCTTCATTAAATCTTAAAGTTTCTATGATATTAATACAATCTTCATATGTTACTTTTTTATCACTTGTTGTACCTTCTATTTTTTTAAATGCTTTATGGTCATAATCATCAAGTAAATCTAAAGCATTAGTGTATTCAGTAATAACTCGAAGAATTTCTTTACTATCATGTTCACTGGTATTTTCATACCCTCGACTTGCTATATCTAATAATTTAACTGTTTTTTCCAAATATTCTAATCTTTTGTTATTCACAGCATAACCTTTAATCATATAATCTTTTAATATCTTATTAGCCCATTTTCTAAAAATAATACCATTCTTAGATTTTACTCGATAACCAACACTTATAATCATATCAAGATTATAATAATCTAACTCTCTAGTTTGGGTTTTATTGGATATTGCTCCATGTAAAGTGGTGTGTGCAAATTTTGCACATACCTCTTTTTTATCTAATTCATTTTCTTTAAAAATATTATTAATGTGTCTTGTTATTACAGTTCTATCTCTATCAAATAATTCTGCCATTTGCTCTAGTGATAACCATACTGTTTCTTCTTTCATGTTTACTTCTAATTTTACATTTTGATTTTCAAATAATATAATTTCATTTTTCATTTTTCTACCTTCTTTCTAATTTTTATTATTTGTTAATTTGTTTTATAGCTTTTTTAAAACTATTTTTTCTTTAATGGAACTATTTTTAAAGTGTACCCAAGAGGCTCTAATAATTTAATCATTGTTCCTATGGTTGGTGATGTTAAACACCTTTCAACACGATTAACTGTTGCTCTAATCATATTACTTTGTTCTGCTAGTTCTTGTTGAGTAATATGTTGATTTTTTCTTAAAGATATAAATTCTTCAATTAACCTATCTTCTAGTTCAACAATTAGTTTTTCTTTTGCTATTAATTCTTGTTCATTCATAATACTTACCTACCTCACTATAAGTGTAACACAAATGTTATATATAGTAAAGAAAAATGTTTAGTAAATTGAATATTTTTTGAATAAAAAAAGCTTAATAGCACTAACTATTAAACTTAAATATTTTCTTCTCTTAATGCTTCTAAGATGTTTTCTTTTTTAATCTTTTTAGATGCATAATTCATAGCAATTATAACTATTATAAATACTCCTATTACTGAAATAATTAAACTATTCCATGGTATAATTATGCCTGTATTAAATACGCCCCCAATAGCATTTGAAATAAGAGCATTTATTCCTATAGAAACAGGTATACCATATAGTAATGATTTTAAGCCAAAGAATAAACTTTCAAAGAATAATATTTTATTAAATCCATGCGGAGTTAAACCAACACTTCTTAACATTGCAAATTCTTTTCTTCTTAAATTCATACTGGTATTAATAGTATTAATAACACTTGTAACACCAATTAATACGACTAAAGCGATAAATCCATAGAATAAAATATTTATTGCTAAAACTATGTTTTTAACAGTAGCTTCTTCAATCTTAGGGCTATATACTTGAACTTCAGATTTTAAATTTAATTTATTGTTTTTATAATCTTCATTTATCTTTTTGTAATCTTTTGAATTAAATAAGTATTCACTTTCATAAGTATCACTACTAAACTTATTTTCATAAGTAGATTCACTTATTATTAATGTTGGTCTTCCTGTATAAAGTCTAGTTTTTAAACCAAAATCTATTTCATTAGTGGTCTCGACTTTTATATTAAATGTGCTCTTATCAGTTACTATCTCTAAATTATAGTTTTTGTTTTTAAAGATGTCTGTTTCAATGGTTTTACGACTATTCTCTTCATAGATAGTAAGATATTTTTTATTTAATATTAAGCCTTCAGCTTTAGTTAATTTTGTCATATCAGAATCAGGAATAACTATTAATTCAAAACTTGATTTTGCCTCTTCTGGATAGTCTGAATTCATATTTTTCCATAAAGTTGTATACTCATTATCATCTATTTTATTTATAGTAATATACTCATTTTGAATGATGGTTCTTTCTTCTTCTATCTCATAATTACTTTTTATTGCTTTAATATCTTCTTTTATATCTTCTTTTTTGCCTTTTAAATAAAATCCAATATCATAGTCACTAGAATCAACTGAATCACTAGTTTTTATAGCATATCCTAAAAAGGAAGTAAAGGTGTTAAACATAACTATACTTATAAATAAACTGATTATTGTAACGCGATATTTCTTTTTATTTCGCTTCATGTTTTTATGAGCTAGTTCTCCTTCAATTCCAAAAATGGCACTAATTATCTTAGGAGTTCTTAAACTCTTTCTTGTTACTTTTATATCATCATTTCCTCTTATTGCTTCAATAGGTGTTACTTTGCCTGCTCTTTTCGCCGGAAGATAGGCTGATATTAATATTACCATACACATAAATATTAATGGTATTAACAAATATGTTAAATTAACACTAAAGATAAATTCCATATTTACAGCATCTTTTAATAAATAATTTAATATTTCAACAACTACATATATTCCTAGGAAACCTCCTATTATACCTAATATTATTCCAATACTACCTACAATAAAAGCTTCAAATAAAACTGTCTTTCTAATTTGTTTACCAGTTGTTCCAATTGATGAATATAAACCAAAACTTTTCTTTCTTTCCATAGTAGATATAGCAAAAGAGTTATATATTACCACAATACATCCTACTGATATAACTGATAAAGCGATTAATATTAAAGGTAGAAAAGTACTATTTATATTATCATATTTTGTAGCTCCATAATAAAATAATAAACTTGTATTAGCAGTAAACTTGTTTTCATTTATATTAATATTACTTGCTATCTCTTTAATTGTATCATATGTTTCTTTAGGTTTTTTGAGTTTTATAAAAGCTTCTACTTCACTAGGGATATCTCTACTTAATGTAAATGACATGAAACCAGCTGATTCATAATCTTCATAATATGTTCTTTCAATAATTCCTACAACTTTATAGGTATATTCTTTAGTATCTTTTATTTCTTCGGCGTTTGCTATTACATTATCATTATCCCAATTTCTTGGTACTGGATTATTATTATTTCCAATATATTCTCCTTCAAAATAGCGTTTTCCTATATTTAAACTAATAGTATCGCCAACTTTAACTTTTAAATTTCCATCTTCAAGAGCTTCTTTAGTTAATATTATTTCATTATCTTTTTTGGGTAGTCTTCCCTCAATTATATTTAATTTTTCTAAAAGATTAGTACTTGCCTCGGTTATATATAAGTAGGGTTTAAATGGATTTTTTGAATTTTCTAGAAAAGAAAAACCAATTCCACTATAATAATACATACTATCTATTTTAATGTTTTTTTCTAAGGTTTGATAGTTTTCTTTTGATAACTCGGTTATTTTGAAATGATGAGCACCATGATTTTTTTCTGTTGCTAGACGTTCTGTTGTTAAAACCGTGGATATTAATAATCCTATTCCAACCATTAGAGCCGTAGATAACGTAATACCAATTATTGTTACTAAGGTTCTTTTTTTATTCATTTTTAAATGCTTTAGAGTAAGCTTGTTTAAAATATTCATTTTAGTTCACTCTCTCATCACTTATAATTTTACCATCATTAATGGTGATTATTCTCTTAGCATTAATAGCTAAATTTTTGTCATGGGTAATCATAATAATTGTTTGATTGTATTTTTCGTTAGATACTTGTAATAATTCCATTATCTCACTACTTGCTTTTGAGTCTAAGTTTCCAGTAGGTTCATCGGCGAGTAAAAGTGCTGGATGATTCATTAAAGCTCGCCCAATAGATACTCTTTGTTGTTGACCTCCAGATAATTCATTTGGTAAATGATTAACTCTATTATCTAATCCTAAAGTATGGATAATCTCATTTAAATATTTTGTATCTGGTTTCTTACCATCTAATAAAACGGGTAAAGTAATATTTTCTTTAACATTTAATATTGGTATTAAATTGTAAAATTGATAAATTAATCCTACTTCTCTTCTTCTAAAAATAGCTAGATTATTTTCATTTAATTTATAAACATCTTTACCATTTAAATATACTTTACCACTTGTTGGTCTATCTACTCCTCCTAAAATATGTAGTAAAGTAGATTTTCCAGAACCACTAGAACCAACGATAGCTACAAAGTCACCTTTTTCAACACTAAAACTGATATTATCTAAGGCTTTTACTTCAATAGTACCACTTTTATATGTTTTGTTTAAATTTTCAACTTTTAATATTTCCATAATATTTCTTTCCTTTCATTAAATAGTATATTAAATTATTGTGACTTTAAAGTGACTTTTATTATGACAATTTAGTCATATTTT
>CANSWQ010000022.1 GCA_947650775.1 uncultured Mycoplasmatota bacterium | reverse complement strand
ACCAAAACCCCCTGAAGATAGGTCGAAAGACCTATCACTTTTTTTATCCCAGTATTTATAAGGGATTGGGAGGTTTTAGCTTTTAAAAAAAGTGGCTTTACCACTTATTCACCACTTATTTTATAAATTATTTATAAGATCTACAACTTGGTCTAAAGCACTTCCAAACATATGAGTATAGGTATTTAGTGTTTCATCTATCTTTGTATGTCCTAGGTATTTTGCAACGATTGTTACATTAGCACCTTTGTTAATTAAAAGTGAAGCACAGCTGTGTCTAAAATCATGTATTCTGATTTTCTTGATGTTGGCATTTTTACAGATAACCTCTTGTCTATAACTTGGATTATCTGCAACGATTGGAACATCAGCTTGTCCAAATACAAACCATGTAGACTTAAAATTTTTATATTGAGATTCTTTACTATAAAGTATTTTAAGATGTTCTAAAAGTATATTAGGAATAGGTAATGTTCTTATACTATTTTTAGTTTTAGGACTTGTAAATTTCCAATTTTTACTTGTATAACGAGTTGGAATCTGCTTGTTAATACTAATAGTCTTTTTATTAAAGTCTATATCTTCCCAAGTGATTCCTCTCATTTCACCATTTCTTAAACCACAATAATAAAGTGTTTCAAATAAACATTTGTATTTTAAGTCAGTTTCATAACTTATAAATTGTAAAAATTCCTCATGAGTATAATAATCCATGTCTTTCTTTATTCCATTAGGATCTTTAAAATTTTTCATTTGATTATATACTGCTGTAAAATTAAAATTGTATCTTTTTGTACCAAAGTTAAGTATAGCTTTTAAAAATTTTAATATGTCATTTTTATAACTAGTAGCAATTTTCTTTTCATTGATTTTCTTTTTCCACATTTCAAAATGATTGATGTTAAAATCTACTAATTTAATATGATATAAATACTCTAAAAATGGTTTACGATCTTTATATGTTTGAAGTGTAGTTTCTTTAACTTCTTCTTCTTGATGTTTGTAAAAAGCTGAACATAATTCTTCAAAAGTCATACTAGTATTATCTACTTTATTTTTAACAGAAGCTAGAAATTGTCTTTCTCCCTCTTGAGCTTCTTTTTTTGTTAAGTAGAAACAGCTCCAATATTGTTTGCGTTTTCCTGTTAGATCAACATATGGTGTTCTAAAATACCAACTCCTGCCATCTTTAGTCCATTTATTTTTATTTTTTTCTTGATATACTGCCATTTTTATAACCTCCATAATTGCAATATTTTTTGTTAAATGCTATAATAGAGGTACACAAAAAGAAATGTCTTTAGCTGGGATTATTTTTTCTTGTGTACGCTATATAGCGTTCGAGTTAGTATTACCAGTACTAGCTCTTTTTTATTTGCTTTCTTTTAATAAAGCTATTGTTGTTTTAATATGTTTAAGTTTTTCTTTTGATAAACTTGGGAGTTCTTCTATAATTTCTTCTATTAGTTTAGATTCTTCAGATTCTTTGATATTTTTTATTAGTGTAGCCCTGTTACGATCTTCTATTAAATCGTTTATTGAAATATTGAAGTAATCAGCAAGTTTTTTTATTTTGTCTATTTGTGCATAACAGATTCCTTTTTCCCAATCTCTTAATGAAGAATACGGAAAGTTTAAATCTTTAGCAACATCTTGCCTTTTTTTCCCGTTTAATTTCATATAGTATGATAGATTAGTACTAAATATTTTAATCTTACTTTTATCCATAGTATCTCCTCTTTCAATTACAAGAATATATTACCATAAATTATGAGATTTGTCAACGATTCGTTATTCAAAAAAGATATAAATAAACAAAAATTGATAATTAATCGTAAAATAGTGCTTGACTTTTGGAAAAATTTAATTAAAATAGACATCAGTCAGCCAAGAGAGGAGGAAGTTTATTGAAGATGACTTTAAAGGCTATAAGAGTAAATTTAGGGTGGTCTTTAGAAGAAGCAGCGGAGCAATATGGTGTTAGTGTTGATACTATAAGAAACTATGAGAAGTTTAAGACATATCCAACAGCCCCAATAATAATGAAAATTCTTACAGCTAGCAACATGAAATTTGAGGATATTATTTTTTTGCCCTCTAAAACGAACGAATCGCCGAAATAATGAAAGGAATAGTGAAAAATGAGAATAATTCCAGCTAAAGACATTTTAAATCTAATCGCAAAACCTTGGGCAAACACACAAGATATTATGTCGATTGGATCAGTAGGTCGTGGAACAGCGTTAGAAATAAAACGCAAAATTAGAATAGAATCAGAATTAAATGGTTTATTTTTACCAAAAAATCTCGTGAAAATGGAAGATGTTGTAAAATTCTTTGGTTTAAACATCAATTATTTAAAGCGAGTAAAGGAGGAAGCTGACTTTGAAAAATAAACCTAAATACCATAATACTAAAACTTGTGTTGATGGAATAACTTTTGATTCAAAATTGGAAGCAAAAAGGTATAAGGAGCTTAAAACTTTAGAATCACAAGGAATTATTAAGAATCTAGTCCTGCAACCATCATACGAGTTGATTCCAAAGTTTAAAAAAGGAAATAAAGCATATAGAAAAACCTGTTATAAGGCTGATTTTAGCTACTTTGATCTTAAACAAGGTAAAACTATTGTTGAAGATACAAAAGGCTTTAAAACAGATGTATATATGCTTAAAAACAAGCTCTTTGAGTATTCATACCCAGATTTAACAATTAGGGAGGTAAAAAAGTAATGAAAAGCATTTATAAAGGTGAAAACTGTGATATTTTGGATATTATAGATCACATTGTAATTATTAAAGGTCAAAATATTATGATCATAGCTGCTGATAAGTTATGCCCTGTATATTTGAGTGTAGAACAGATGTTAAAAATTCAACAATTTCAAAGAAAAGACTATGATATATGCCCTACTTTAAAAATAGGGGATCGCTTAATAGTGGAGTTGCATTTTGAGTGGACAGTTATTAAAGATGGTGTCAATCAAGTTGCTATAAATCCTACATATATCAATGAAATAGTTGATTATCTTAAAAAATTAGAAGTAAAAGGAGAAGAATAATGGAAAATGAATTAAAAAAAGCTATTTTACAGCTTAAAAGTGAAATGAATAGTCGTTTCACTTTAATAGAGAAATCTATATGTGAAATGAGGAAAGAATCACGAAAAAGTGGTGAATTTGAAAAAGGAAAAAAGCGTATATCATCTGGCACTATATATGATATTGTATCGCAAGAAATAAATAAAAAAGGAGGAAATCTAAATGAAAGAAAATAAAAATGATTTAATTGATATTGATTCTGAAAGGGACAAAATATTCCAAGATTGTACCGATCTAGATTTAGCTATTGAAAGGCAATTCAAAAGGAAATTCGATAAAATTTCCGAGTGGCAAGCGAATTGTGAAGCAGAATTAAGAAGCCTAAAAAAGAAGCTTAATAGTATGCCGATACAAAACGATGAAGAATTACAATATATCACAGGAAATATAATAGGAAATGCTATAAATTGCAAAGAAGATGGAGGCGAAATTTAATGAAAAAATATGACAATAGTGTTCCTGCTTCTATAATAGAGATTCCTGTTGATTTCTTTAAAACTAGTGAAGAAATCTACACTACAAAAAATAACATATATGCTTTAAATGATAAGGAAAATAGTGTTTTAATTTGCGATAAAAATTTCGATAATAAAAAATACCTGTCATTTAAAGAAGTTGGGGATCTTATGGAAATCTCTTTAAATAATATTTTTGAGGAATTAGAGGAAAGGGAGAGCTAAAATGAGAGTAATCGGAAATTTTAGGGAAGCTGCGGTCATTGAAATTGGCAAAAAGCAAACCCTTTACTTAATTAAAAATGATGAATCGCCAAAATTGGATAAGTATTCCTACTACAAAATATTTTTGAGCGTAAAAGATATAGTGGATCTTTACAATTATGTAAAAATGGAGGGGTTATTGTGTCAGAATTAAGATTCATAGAACTTAACGAAGATAAATCTCCTAAAACTAGCTATGATGTTACATATCCAAGTATGGATCATTTGAATAGTGCTGGGCTTATGCTTAACAATAACGTGGTATTAGTAGATTTTGATGGTGATAATGGGGAGAAAGAAAAAGGGATAATTGAGTATATAAAGCTCAATTATCCTACACTTACAATAACTACTACAAAGGGTTATCATTTTTATTTTAGTAAACCCTCCGACATTGTTATTAAATCAAAGTCTGATGTAATTACAGCGGGAGGCTTCCAAGTTGATTATAAAACTGGAAATCAATATGGAATTGTTAAACGCTGCGGCGTTGAAAGAGAACGAAATCGAGATCTAACTCTTACAAATCTTCCTATATTACCTCCTATATTGTACCCTTTATCAATTAAAACTAATTTGAGTAATATGTGTGATGGTGATGGTCGCAATGTTGGTATAAACGCACATTTATATTGTTTAAAACAAAGTTATCCTACGCTAAATATAGCACAGATTGGAGAATTTATCAATCAGAATATTTTCGGTGAAGTAATGGAAAATAATGAGCTAGATCGTGTAATTAAAAGTGTATTAGCTAGTGATCCTTTGTCTAACATGGAAATCTACAAAGGAAGTAAAAAAGATATGATCTCTGCTGCCAAGTGGATAGTTAAAAAACTAGATATAAAACTATATAACGGACAATTATATTTCAAAACCGATGGGAAGTATATTAGTAACGAAACTTTATTGTTAAGAGAGATCGCAAAGTATATTGAGCTTACACGTAATAAAGATAGCGAATTAAATCATCAGTTGTATAAGTATGCTGATCTAATTGACAGCGGATATGATAAATTTAAAATCCAGCTGCGTAATGGATATATATTTAATAATCATGTAGTCGAGAGTGAGTGTGATTTTACGCCTTTCTATCTTGATGTATTGTATGATAAAAACGCATACGATGAAAATGTAGACACTTTTCTAAATTTTATTTCTTTTGGGAAAAAGGACTTACGATTAGTTTTAGAGGAAGTATTAGGACATATAATTTTAGTTAATAGATTTCCGCATAAGATATTTTTCTTAACTGGAAACGGAAAGAACGGAAAAAGCACCTTTATTAAACTTATTACTAATTTTACAGGGGATCTTGCTTCATACGTTGATATTGCTGATTTTGATGATGGTACAAGTCTTACATCACTAATTGGAAAAATAGTTAATGTAAGTGATGATGTAGATTCTGTATATTTAGAAAAAAGCAAAAATTTAAAAACCATGGCAAGTGGTGATAAAATAGGCACTAGAGCAATATATAGCAAGCCTATATCAATTAAAAATACAGCAAGCCTTATATTTACCGCAAATGAGCCTCCTAGCTTTAAAGACAAGTCAAATGGATTGATTCGTAGACTTGTGATCGTTCCTTTTGAAAATGTAGTCGAGAAGCGGAATCCATATATTGATGAAGAATTAAGTACAGACAATGCAAAGAGTTATATTCTTAATCTTGCGTTAGAGGGAGTACAAAGGCTTTTTGACAATGATTTAGAACTTTCTACAAGCAGCACTATAAACGAAGCTACCAAGCAATATCATATTGAAAATGACAGCGTATTATCCTACCTTGAGGAACAATCTAAACACGTAATAGGTAGAAAGGTAACAGAAGCCTATCATTATTATGAAATGTATACACAAGCTAATAAACTAAAAACATTGTCGCCAGCACGTTTTAGTCGCAGATTAAATGCTTTAGGGTATAAGTCAAGAGTTGTAAAAGATGAGTTTGGAGCAAGTGTTAGAAAAATATTTAAGGAGGAAGAATAAATGGAGAAAGAAGCAATAGTCCTCTATATTTATAAAAATAGCAAAGGAAAGTGGATTCATAGTAGCTATAAAATGACAATAATCACAAAAGAAAATTTGGCTAGTAATAAACTTATGTATGATGTTAAAAGAATCTTGCAAGAGAAATTTAATAATCCAGCCATAAGCGTATATGAAATTGTGTTTCTTTTGTTACGCTTATTCTACACAAAGTTACAGAAATAAAAAAATTGCTGTAACCAAAGTTAAGCATTTTAAAACTTGGGGATCATACTCCAAGTCTTTATATTGTTACAAAATTTCTTTTATTCTTTTCAAATAAATTAAGAAAAGAAAAAAATAAAAAACAAAAAGAGATCAACAAAATTGTGTAACTCTGTAACTCTTAATATTGGTAAAAAATGCAATTTTTGAGGTCAAATAGAGGTAAAATAAGTGGTAAACCCGCGGGCTATCTTTATTTTGCCCCATAAATAAAGGGGAAAAAGAAAAAGTCCCGATGTTCAAGTCGGACAATGGGACTAATTTTTTTACAAAATATAAGCTATTGTCTAATAAAAACTCTTATTGTTGTATCACTCCAACATTCTAACCTATATTGTTTTGAACCATCTGAATAAGGTGTCGATTTTAGACTACAAGACCAATTTTCAAAAGACACTTTATCATCAAAAGTATAATTATAATTTAAACTATAACCGCTTACGTAATATGTAACATTTCCTTTTCCATCAAAACTTAAATATTCAGATTTATCAACTTTTCGAGTAGTATTATCAACTTTTGCCCAGTTTCCTTGAAGTCCATCTAAATTTTCTTTCGATTCTGTTAAATCGGTTTTATTCCCATTTCCATCATAAAAAATAGCTACCAAAAAAATAAATATAAGTAATACAGCTCCTCCTCCAAAGATTAAACATAATTGTTTTTTTACAGACCAATTTTCCATATTTTTCTCACTCCTCTATACTTCTATATTATAGCACAAATAAACTTATTTACGCAATATGGTTTAAGTAAATAACTTAAAATAATTAAGTGTTACGTTTATGGTTAAAAATTGATATTTTGGCGATAATTATTACTGAGATTTACTAAGTGTATGACTTAGTATAGGAGGCGTACATGAATTATACCGACCAAGATAAAAAAGACCTATTAAATCTAATAGGAAAGAATATCAATTATTATCGTTATCATGCTAATAACACTAAAATAATGAACGAAAAAGGATTTGTTACTATTGAAAGATTGGCGGAGGAGATAGACAGTAGTCTTAATATGTTATACAACCTTACAGCCAAAAATGTAGAGCAAGGGGTGTCAGTAGTTTTTCTTGACAGATTAGCTCGTACTTTAGATGTCAGTTTATCCTGCTTCTTCTTAAAAGAGCCTATACTTAATCCCCCTAAATATAATGACTAATTTCACCACTTATTTACCACTCAAAATATTAAACTTTAGAAATCTCTAAAAATCTCAAAAGTGCTGAAAGTATTATAAATAAAGGGATTTTAAACTATGGGAAACTATAAAAATCCATAATTTTACACCCCCCTGAAAGTCGGCATGATTAATATGCCGACTACTTTTTTGCCTTAAATACTAGGGTTTGTAAGGAATGAATTTTTAAAAAATGTGTTTTATCCCACATTTACCCCACAAATTCTAAAATTTTACATAAAAAAATAGTGAAACTGATTAATTTCAGTTTCACTATTTAGTTTTTATAAACACATTTCATAATCATTTTTTTCTTTTTCATAAGGTTCTATGTCATTATTATTTTTATCATTCTCATTAAGGTTATCAATAAGATTTATGATATTATTTAATTTATTTTTAAACATATGAGAATAAGTATTTAAAGTTTCATCAATTTTAGAGTGTCCCAAAAATTTGGCTACGAGAGTAATGTCTGCACCATTGTTAATTAAAAGAGAAGCACAACTATGCCTAAAATCATGTATTCTAATTTGTTTTACATTTGCTTTTTGACAATTATTGTTTTTTCTTCTTCTAATAATATCATCTCCAATTGGTAATTCGTTTCCAAAAACAAACCATTCATTTTTAAAATTAGTAAAACTTATAGCATATTCTTTTAATTTCCTTAAGTCATTTATTAATTCTTTTGGTAATGGTAAAGTTCTATTGCTAGTTAATGTTTTAGGACTGCTAATTATATATTTTTTACCATTTACATTGTCCGACAAACCTTTATTAATATGAATAGAGTTATTTTTAAAATCAATATCATTCCAATTTAATGCTCTTGCTTCACCTTTGCGAAGACCGCAATAATATAAAGTTTTGAAAAAACTTTTAAACATTAAATCTTCTTCTATTGAAATAAATTGATTGAATTCTTCATAAGTCCAAAAATCCATTTCTTTTTTTATTTCATTAGGATTTGTAAAATTTGTCATTTTAGGATATATTTGATTAAAGTTTAAACCATACCATTTTGTTCCATAATTCATAATAGTTTTTAAAAATTTAAAAATATAATTCCTAGTTCTATTTGATAATTGATACTCTAAAATTTTTTTTCTCCACATTTCATAATGCTGTAAATTAAATTCTTTTACTTTGATATTATCTAATAATTCCATATAACGCATTCTATCTTTATAAGTATTGAGTGTAGTTTCTTTAACATTATCCTTTTGATATTCATAAAAAGCAAGATATAAATCTTTAAAAGTCATATTATTGTCAGGTCTATATTTATCTAGTTCTAAAAAAAAGATTCGTTCTGCTTCTTGTGCTTCAAGTTTAGTAAAAAATAATTTAGATTGATATTCTTTTGCTTTTCCACTTAAGTCTTTATATCTAGTTCTAAAACACCATTTACGACCATCTTTGGTCCATTTTTTTTGATTTAATTTATGTACTGACATTTTTTATCATTCCTTTCTACATACCAATTTCATAATCGTTTTTATCTTTTTCTTTATTTTTCTCATAGTCGTAATTATCATTAATAATAGAATCGGCTAATTCTTCGTAATCTTCTACATATTCTTTAGGCTTTCTTTTTAAAGCCTTATCAATAGCATTACACATTTTATTAAATAACTTTTTCCATTTTTCTATTTCTTTATTTAATTTGATTTTTAAACTTTCAATATTATTTTCTAAAATGTTTACTAAATCACTTAATCTATTATTTTCTTTTTTTAAATTTTTGATAGTAGATTTTTGTTCCTTAATTAAATTATCTCTTTTGATTAATTCCTTATTATTTTTAAAACTATCATTTTCAGTAGTTAACTTTTGAATTGCCATATCTTTTGTTTCAATTTCACTTTGTTGTAAAACATTAATTTGTTCTAAATTTTTTGAAAAGAATAAGAAAAAAATTATATGAAGAGAACAATGTATACTATAAAGAAAATAATAAGAAAAATCCATATTCTACGCAATCGGTTGCTGAATTACTTGGAATAAGCCATGAATATTATAAAAGACTAGAAAGTTTTGATAAGTCAAAGCCAATATCTTTAAAATTAGTTTTAAAAATTATGGTTTTACTGAATTGTAATATTAGTGATTTGCTTGGGAATGAATAAAAGATAAAACATTAAAAATGAGAAGAAAGATAAAATATTTTGAAAATTTTTACCACACATTTACCCCACAAATTTTTAAAATTAAAAGTAAAAAATTAAATTTTTTTAAATTAAAATAAAAAGAAAACTTATAAAAAATAGGATAAAGTGTGAGTTTATATAAAAATAAATCAAAATTTAATAGCCCCCTGAAGGAGCCTTATGGCTCCACTTTTTTTTAAAATAAATTACAAAATATACTACATTTTTAGTTTTTTTTCTTTAATTTTAATTAGGAAAGTGATATTTTGACTCACTATGCTGACTTTAATGAAAATATTAAGGCTGTTATCTGTCAAAACATCAAGAAATATAGAAATGAAAAAGGTGTAAGATTGATGGAGCTTGCTGAAAGTTAATCATCTAAAACGTATTGAATCAGCTAATGATAGAAATAACATATTTATGACTTTGTACAAGATTTCTATAATACCAGGTG
>CANSWQ010000021.1 GCA_947650775.1 uncultured Mycoplasmatota bacterium | reverse complement strand
TTGTAATATAATTTTGGGGAAATGAGATGAGTTTAATGAAGTTTGGAGAAAACTTAAAAAATTTAAGAAAGTTAAAAAAATTATCACAAGAGGAATTAGCAGCAAAAATAAATGTTTCAAGACAAAGTGTTTCAAAATGGGAAACTGGAGATGCTTATCCAGAAATGAATAATTTATTGGAATTATGTAAAATATTTCATTGCAAGATAAATGATTTAGTCAATGATAGTATTTTAGATATTGAATCATTAGATGATAATGTTAAAAAAGAAGTGGTGACATTAAAAAAGGAAGAACAAAATAAAATGAAATTATTAAGTAAATTTGTTTTGGTATTTGCAAAAATAGGTAGAATACTTTGTTTAATTACCTTACCTTTAATTGTTATAAGTATGCTTTTATTTCCATATTTTATGAATAAGATTCAAGTTAAAGATAATGAAATTACGTTAAAGAATAGTAATATTATAAGTTTAGTTGAAGATAATGAAAAAGTAGTTCTCAAAGTAAATGGTCTCACAATCGTCGATGAGACAAAAGACTATATTAATGCAGAAATTATAAATGTCATAAATAATAATTCTAGAGGTTTAATAATTGGTTATATTGAAGTCGCTCTTTTAACACTTTTTATTACAATGTATTTAGTATCTCTTATTTTTAAACATTTAAATAAATTATTTGATAATTTTAATAGAGGAGAAACACCTTTTACTTTAGAAAATGTTTTACATATAAAGAAAATGGCTTGGCTTATGATTATTGTTATTATTTTACCTAATATGGGAGGAGCTATATTTAATTTACTTTTAACAACTAAGATTAATATGGATTTTGAATTATTTGATATTGTGGAAATTCTATTCTTATTTAGTTTGTTTTATATTTTTGAGTATGGTAGATTAATGGAGACTAATCATAATAGTAAAATGTATAGTAATATTAATAAGTAGAGTTATTTAAATCGTATAAAAGAAATTTAATTATTCTTTTAATAGTAGGGATTGAAGTAATAGTTTGAAATAGAACTTTTGCTTTTTTTGTTATACTTTTTTTAGATATAATAAGCTAAAAATTAAACTAATTTAGTAAAATTTTTATTTTTAAGACTTGTAATACTTTGTGAGTTTTTTCATATTTTTTTGTTTATTATTTTAAATAGATATAGAATAATTTATTCAATATGTTATAATAATTTTATATAAAATTTGTGCAAAAATAGTAATTTGAAAGTGAGATGAAATTGTGAATAATTGTGTTGTATTATATGAAGATTGGCAATTTGAATGTTGTGGTGAAAACTTTGAAGTTGGAAATAATATTAAATGGTTAGTTACAAATGTTGAAAATATAAATATTCCAATAAAAACTGATAAAATAGATTATTATTATGAAGCTCATAGTTCTGACTATAAAAAGATATTTGTATTAGAAGGAACTATAAAGCAAATTAAAGTATTATATGAAAAATATAAAACATCGGATAATAATCCTAGGCTGTTAATTCCTTTTGATGGAGCACTATATGATGTGTTTTCTTGCAAAGAGAAGATGAACGAAAAAAATGATATGAAATTTTCATCATACCTTGTTTATATAGAAAATTATTCTATTAGACCATCGTTAGAAAGTGAAGTGACATTTAAATAAATTATTTGATAATTTTAATAGAAAAGAGACACCTTTTACTTAAGAAAATGTTTTACATATAAAGAAAATGGCTTGGCTTATGATTATTGTTATTATTTTACCTAATATGGGAGGAGCTATATTTAATTTACTTTTAACAACTAAGATTAATATGGATTTTGAATTATTTGATATTGTGGAAATTCTATTCTTATTTAGTTTGTTTTATATTTTTGAGTATGGTAGATTAATGGAGACTAATCATAATAGTAAAATGTATAGTAATATTAATAAATAAAAGTAAAAAAATAAAAAGTCTTGATTATTTCACAAGATTTTTTTAGTTTGTTAAGTTTGATATTTTAATATCATAAAGATAAGCTCTAGTATAATTGTAGTCAAGAGTTTTATCAGCATATAAATAACCAAAAGCTCTAACAAAAATATTTGATGGTCCCATTGGTTCAGATGCTACATATTAACATTTCACCCAAAAAAATTGTACAAATAACTTCCAAGTTCATTATAAATATAAAAAAATAAAGATAAATATTTTTAAAAGATAATTAGATGAATAATTAGATAACTTTACAGAATAATCATTTTATGATAATATAGAAAACAATTTATGGGAGTAAATATGATAATAGGAGTTACTGGTAAAAATAAAAATGCTTTAAAAGAAATTAGTTATTTTTTAAAAACAAAATTTAATTTAGCTTATATTGATGTAGATAGTCTTTTTGATAGTGAAATAAAAAAATATGATATAGAAAATAAAAGCTTTAAAGATATACAAAATATATTATTTGAAATAAAAGTTGCTATTAATAAAAAAATTTTAGAAATACTAAACTCTTTAAATCAATCTGATAATGTAGTGATTAGTTCATCGATAACTGATTTAGAATTTTTTAAAAATTGTGATTTAGTTATTGGAGTAGAGTGGGATAAATTTTCTTATACATTCGATGAATTATTAAATCAAATTAATTTTTGTGAAAATCAAATAATTTTTCATATAAGTGTTGATGTGTCTAGTGATTGGCAAAAAAGATTAAATGATTTTATAGAATATAATTTATATCATAAACCAATGATATCTGTTATAGTTCCTATATATAACACGGAACCTTATTTATTAAGATGTATAAATAGTATTAGAAATCAAAGCTATAAAAATTTAGAAATTATTTTAATAAATGATGGCTCAACAGATAATTCTTTAATTATATGTGAATTATTTGCGAATATGGATGATAGAATAAGAGTAGTTAGTCAACTTAATGTAGGTTTAGCAGAAACAAGAAATAGAGGAATTGATCTTGCAAATGGTGAATATATTTGTTTTATTGATTCTGATGACTTTATTGAAAATGACATGATTGAAACCCTTTTAAGAAATATTGAACTATATAATGCTGATGTATCACAAGTTAGAGCATATATTCATACAAGGCATAAAAACATAGAAAGATTTAGCAATGAAAGAATAATGGAAAGTTTTGAGGGATTTAGCGAAGCTTTAAATGGGTATGCTAATGGTAAAATAAGTATAGCTGCTTGGGATAAATTATATAGAAAATCTTTTTTAGATAAAGTGAGATTTGATAGAAATGTTTTTAAAGAAGATGTAGATTTTGTTTTTAAGTTAGCTTTAACTGGTGGTAAATATATTTGTGATACAAAAGAGTGCTATCATTATGTAAAAAGAGATGTTGATTCTATAACTGCAAAATTCTCAGATAAAATATTTCAACTTAGAGAATGGTCTTTTAATGCTTATAAAAGAATAATTACTGAACATGGTGAAGAATATAAAGATATAGCTGAAAAATGTTTATTTAATGGTTTAACACATATATTAAAAACATATAAAAGAGATTTAGATAGTAAAAAAATTGTTGTTGGTGATTATAAAGATAAGATAGAACAAGTAACATATGATATTATGTCATTATTATTAAATACAGATGACGTTACAAAATTTGATGATTTAGATAATGTTTTAAATGTTATTAATGATTTAATAGAATTGAAAGCGATAAATCAAAATAATATGCCTAGACTAAATTTACAATGTATAGGTATTCTGTGGAACTCTTTAAATACTGAGTTAATGAAAGAGGCAATAGACAAGATATCTGAAAAAGCAGCTATTATTGAAATTTTACCAATTGATTTTGGCATAGACTACCGAAGCTTTATAAATGATATTTATTTCTATAATAATGAATATGAGGGAATACCTTATTTAAAAGGTTGTGGCTTAATAGATATGTTTGAGAATAATATGATTACATTGATATCATTAAGTATTGATATAACTGGATATATAAAAGATAAACGTAAAGGTTATATTTTTAAAGAAGCTTTAGAATTAAAAAGAATGATAAGAGAATTATTTAAAAAAAGAATCCCTGTATATGCTTATGATAATATATTTCATTTAACTACAGATCAAGAAGAATATACATATACATTAGATGTAATTAAAAAATATTTAGATAAAAAAGAAGTTGAGGATTATGGAAGAAAATAAAATAGTTAAAGCTAAAAACTATTTGTCTGATGAAATAGTAAAAAAAATGTATGAAAAAGCTTTTAATAAAAATACAGATGATGTTAAAATTAAGCATTTAAGTGGTGGTTTAAAAAGTGCAGTATATTTAATTGAAGATGGTAAAGAAAGAATAGTACTTAAAGTAGCTCCAGAGAATAGTATTGGTATAATTACAGCAGATAAGAATACCTTTAATTATGAAATACAAATGTTAAAGTTAATGGAATTAATTGATATACCAACACCTAAAGTATTATTCTATGATGATAGTTGCACTATATGTTCTACTTCATATTTTTTTATGACGTATTTAAAGGGAAGTAATTATTTTGAAAAAAATGAGACAATTACAGATAATGATAAAAGACAAATAGAATATCAACTAGGAAGTATATGTAAAAAAATAGCTTCTTTAAAAGTGGAAAGATTTCATATTCCTAGTAATTCAGCTAAAATCTTTAAAGATAATTATGAATTTATAACATATTTATTTGAATTGTTATTCGAGGACGCAAGAATAAGCGGTTTAGATATAGATGATACAATAAATAATATTAAAAGAATACTTGAATCTAGAAGAATAGAACTTGTAAATAACGTTAAATTAAGTTTATCTGCTATTGATTTATGGGATGGAAATATTTTAGTCCAAAAGGTAATATTACTGGTGTTGTAGATTTTTCAGACTTATATTGTTGTGATGAGTTAATGACATTTTATTTTCATACTATAGATGGTGCCGATAAAAAAGACTTTTTAAGAGGATATGGAAAAGAAGAATTAACATATGAAGAAAAAATAAGAATAGAAATATATAGAATGTATGTGCTATTAAAAATGATAGTAGAATGTCATTTAAAAAATTTTGGAAAAAATGAATTTATGTATAACTCTTTAAATGATAGAATGAATAATTTACATATTTAAAAAGTTATAAATGTTTGATATAATCTATAAAGAGATGAGGTAAATTATGAAACAAGAATTTAAACAATTGGGTGCTTATGGTATCATTATTAATGATAATAAAGTTGTTTTAATTAAAAAAAATAAAGGACCATACAAAGGAAAGTTAGACTTACCTGGTGGGGGAATTAAACATCATGAAAGACCAGAAGATACTCTTAGAAGAGAATTAAAAGAAGAAGTTGGTATAGAAGTACAAAAATTTGAATTATATGATGCTGATTCTGTAACTTTTGAATGGCCTTATGAAGATAAAATTTTAGACGGGCATCACATTGGAATTTTTTATAAAATATTAGAATATACTGGCGAAGTACAAGAGGTAATGGAAATTAATGAAGATAATGATGATTCTTTAGGAGCAAAATATTATGATATAAAATCATTGGAAAAAGAAGATTTATCTTTAATAGCATTGTTAGAATTAGAAAAAATGGGGTTAATTTAACCCTTTTTATTAGGAAAACTTTATTTAAAAAGTATAAACAAATAAATTAAATTTTGAAATAGTAAATGACTTTATTGACAAATCTTTTCCTTTCTTTTATATGTGTATAATATTTCACTAGAACTGAAAAAATTAAACTAGCTTAATAAGCTATTGTTAAAATTTTGTAAAGGGTTTAAAATGTTTTTTGAGAGGAGAATTTATATGCAAGATAAAAAAAGCTTTGGCAAATATATCGCTGAAAAAAGAAAGGAAGCTAAACTAACACAGGAGGAATTAGCTAGTCAATTATATGTAATTCCGACTACAATTTCAAAATGGGAAAGAGGAGTAACTTATCCTGATATTACAGTTATTTCTAAATTGTGTAGTATTTTAAATATTAGTGAACATGAATTTTTTATGGCTTGTGATGATGAAGCATTAAATGAGGAAAAAAGAGAAATAAGAAAATATCGTACTATAAAAAAATGTTTAATGTATTCTTTAAATATAGGGTATATTATAGCTTTAATTGTATGTTTAATATGTAATTTAGTTATTGACCATAAATTATCTTGGTTCTTAATAGTTTTAGTTGGTATTACAATTTCATTTACTATTACAACATTACCATTATATCTTAAAAAAGATAAATATAGATTATTTAAAGTTTCTATTATAGTTACAGCTTTAGTTTATTTGTTATTATATGTTATTAATTTAATTTATAATGAATTTTCATTATTAGATAGTTTTAAAATTCTTACTTTTGTATTTGGTTTGTATTGGTTAGATATTTTAGTAGTAATCTTTACTAAAATTAATAAATATTATAAGATTTCTTTTAGTTTAATATTACTTGCTATATGTACAGTATTTACTAATCCTTTATGTAATAAGATTTTAGATATTTCTAATAATAGTAGTAATTTTCCTAATGTTATAAGTGGCGTTCTTATGATTATATCAGCTTTTGTTATTTTAGTACTTGGTTATAAAAAGAATGATTAATATATTAATTCATGGTTTGGGACAAGATAATACTTCTTGGTCTTTAATAAAAAAATATTTTAATGATAAAAATGTAAATGTAGAAGTTCCTAATCTTTATAATCTTAACAATAGAAAAATGACTTTTCTTAATTTATATAAATCTTTTGAAGCTTATTGTAATAGTTTTAATATTAAAATTAATTTATGTGGATTGTCTTTAGGTGGTTTACTTGCTTTAGAATATTATAAGAATTATCCTCATAAAGTTAATTCTTTAGTATTAATTGGTGTTCCTCATAAAATACCTAAATTGTTATTTGCAGTTCAAAATATTATTTTCAAATTTATGCCTAAATCTATTTTTGAAAAAATTGGTATAACTAAAAAAGATTTTTCTTTATTAGTTAATTCTACTAAAAATATTAATATTTCTAAATATTTAGAAGACATAAAATGTAAAACTTTATTAATTTGTGGAGTAAATGATAAAACTAATATTAAAAGCTTGAAGTTTTTAAATAGGAAGATTAAAAATAGTAAAGTGATACTTATTAAGGATTCAGGACATGAAGTAAATACTAGTAATCCTAAGGAATTATTTAACAAATTATATGAATTTTGGGTTTAAGATAAGCTATTTAAGGTTTATCTTTTTTATGGTATAATAGAATTGTTTTAAAGGAGAATATATGAATAAAAAAGTAAGAAATGCCGTGAGAACATTTTTAATAAAAGATAATAGTGTTATTTGTACTCAATATAAGTTAGAAAATGTGGGATTTTATGACATTCCTGGTGGTAAAATAGAGACGGGAGAAACGCCTGAAGTTGCTGCGATACGTGAGTTTTATGAAGAAACTGGAATGAAGATAAGTGATTTAGAAAAGATAGGTTTCATTGTAATTGAATATCCAGATAGAATTTATAATATAGAAGTTTTTATAGCTAAAACTTATGAAGGAGTACCAAAAAGTTTTTGTGAAAATGATTCTTTTTGGATAAACATAGATACTTTATTACAAGAGAATAAAAGATATGCGATAACATATTTATTGCAACAAGAGTTTATAAATGATTTTAAAAATAAAAATATTAATGTTAAGTTTGTAGTAGATGATAATCATAAAGTATTAGATTATTAAAAAAGTTAGGAGGTTTATTATGTTTATAAATAGATATTTAAGATTGTTTTATGAAGAATATAAAAATTTTAAAACTATAAATATGTTGTTAGATTTTACTAATAAAACTTTACCTCAAGATGGAACTGATAAAATATTTATTGGATGTGTTCTTATTATGTTTAATAAAGGGATAGATGTTAATTGTAGTAATTTATTAAGTATTGCTAAATCAGGTATTGAAAAAATAGGTAGTACTAATTTATTAAATTTTTATATCAAAAGAATTAATGATAATAGCTTAGTGGCTAAATATTTAAATAACATAGATAAAGATATAGAATATGATAAACATATCAATTTAATAATTGAGTATTTAGAACAATTTGGTGGTTATGATTTTGCTTATGATTTAAAAAAGAGTTATGATAAAAAAATAAAACAATTTTTAGAAAAAGATGGTAAGTGATGTTGTTATGAACATACTACTGAAATTGGAATTTTAAGAATAAAGAAAAATTTAAAACTTGATATTAATGATGTTGTAGAATATTGTAAAAATAAAGTTTTAGATAGTAATGCGGTTATGTATAAGAATGGGAAAAATTGGTATTGTGAAATAGATAATATTATTTTGACTATTAATTCTTATAGCTTTACAATAATTACTGCTCATATTAAGTAAAAAAATTCTAATTATGTAATCTTTATGATATAATTAGATATAAGAAAAAAGGAGTAAAAGTTTGTATGAAAAAAATAAAATTAATAATCTTTAGTGTATTAGCAATATTGTTTTGTTGTAGTAGTGTAAATGCGGCTTCATTTAGTATGTCATCTAAAGTAAGTTCCATAAAGCCTAATGGAACATTTACAGTAAGTGTGGGAGGAGATTGTATTGGTAGAGTAAATCTATCTGTTTCAAATGGTACATTATCGACATCTAGTGTTTGGGTTGAACAAGGATATGTAAATGTTAAGGTTACAGCTGGTGGAAGTGGCAAGGTTGTAGTTACAGCGACACCAGTTACTGGTTTTTCAGATGCAGATGCTAATATTTATAATCCAGGGTCAAGAAGTGTTTCTGTTAATATTGTTTCTAATAATACAACACCACCAACTAAACCAACTACACCAGATACTAGTAATAAAAAGTCTAATGATAATAACTTATCTTCATTAAGTGTAGATGGGGGTGAGTTGTCTCCAGCGTTTGATAAAAGTAAAACTGAGTATAATTTAAATTTACCTGCAAGTACTAGTAAAATTGTAATTAAAGGTACTTTATCGGATTCTAAAGCCAAAGTAAATGGTCTTGGAGAAGTTACTTTAAAAGTGGGAGAGAATGTTATTGATATAACGGTTACGGCTGAGAATGGTTCTAAGAAAGTATATGTGATTAAAGCTTACGTTGATGAAACACCACAAGTTTATTTAAATTATAAAAATGAGAAAATTGGAGTTATAAGAAATAACTCTGATATGCCAACTTTGGAGGGATTCTCTAATAGTGAATATAAGATAGATGATAATACGATTAATTTATTTACTAAAGATAATTTAAATTTAATATATGGTATTAATGAAAAAAATGAAAGAGGTTTTTATCTATTTAATAAAAATAGTAAAAGCATAGAATATAAAATAAGTTTATTAAAAATAAATGATAAAGTTTATTTAATTACTGATGTAGATAATGATAGTGATAACTTAACGGTAGATAAAATAACTATTAAGGAACAAGAGGTAGTTTGTTCTAAATTTAAAAATGGAAATGATAATTATTGTATATTAAAAGTTTTAAAAGAAGACGGTTCTTTAAAGAATTATTTGTATGAAAAAACAGAAGGGACAATTCAACTTTATAATGATTTTAAAACTTGTCCGGAAATAAAAAAAGAGGATAAAAATATTGTCGTATATGTTTTAAGTGGTATTGTATTTTTAACAACAAGTATTATAGTATTTTTACTATATAAAATAAAAAAGGGTGTTTTAAATGAAAAGACTAACTAGAATATTAGTAGCCGTTTTTTTAATATTATCTGTTAGTTCTTCAAGTTTAATCTTTGATAAGATTAGTACAGGAAATTATTCGAAGTCGGAAGTTTTAGCTTTTAATACTACGGAGAAATCTACAACAAGAAATATTAAAAATATAGTGGTATTTATAGAATTTAGTGATAGTGATACTAATGTAATTAATCATTTAGATGATGAGCAAAGTGTTAATAATGCTAATTTAATATATAATAGTGATACCTTATTTCAGATGGATAGTGTAAAAGGTATTATTGAAGTGCCTTCATTTAAGAAGTATTTTGAAAGAGAAAGTTATGGCAAAATGTCTATTACAACAGAGATTTTTCCTAAAGTAAATGGTAAAGTTGTTTCTTATCAAGATATCCATCCAATAGGGTACTATTTAAAACAAAATGAGGGTAATCCAATAGGTTATAAAGATAAAAATGAAGGGGCTAATAGGGAAAAAGAATTAATTAATAATGCTGTTCGTTATATAAAAAATCAAGTGGCAGCATCTGGTATAACAGCTAGTGATTTAGATACAGATGGAGATAATAAAATAGATGCTATATCTTTTATTATTGAAGGGCAAAAAAAATTACCATCAAGTATAGCTTGGGGTGATATTCTTTGGTCTCATGAATCTTCTAATACAGGCATAACTGAACAAATTTTAGGAAAAGATGTTAATGCTTATACTTTATTACTCGCGGATGATTATACAGAAACTGCTAGTTTATTTTCTCTTAATCATGGTGGTTATGGTACTATTATTCATGAGTTTGGTCATGTTTTAGGTTATAGAGATTTATATCGTTATGGTAATTCTAATTCAAAACCAGTAGGTTTTTACGATATAATGGGTAATGTTATTGGTTCTAATCCCCAAAGTTTTTTAACTTATTTTAC
>CANSWQ010000020.1 GCA_947650775.1 uncultured Mycoplasmatota bacterium | reverse complement strand
GCTAAATGATTGGTACCATTTCTTACCCTCTTTCATTTCTTTCACCACTTTTCATTAAGATTTTTTAATTTAAACTTTATTAGAATAATTTTCTAATTCTTTTTAATGGATTGCTTGCTAATAAACTTGCAATTCGAGCATTAGATTCTGCTAGTCTTTCTTGTAAATCAGTATCTAAGCTTTTAATTATCTCTTCTACTTCTTTTCTTCCAGCTTCAATTGCATCTGCTGCTTCTTGTCTACCTGCTTCAATTACTTGCTCAGCTTCTTTAGCTCCACTTTCGATTACTTGTTCAACTTCTTTATTTTCAGTTGTTTGTTCTGATGGGATTACATCACCTTTAGCATTTTCAATGTTTGTTATTTGTTCATCTAGTTGTTGATCTGCTTTGGTATTTGCATCAGAAATAGCTTGTTCTTGTTCTTCAATGATGTCTTCTAATGCAGCATCTATTTCAGCATCGCTTGCACCACTATTTAATAATTCTTCTAGTTTTTTGTCAGCATTTTCATTTGCCTCAGTTTTTGTTTGTTCTTGATTTATGATAATTTCTTCTAATTGTTGATCTTCTGTTATTTCTTCATCATCAATTAATTCGGTTCTTATAAGGTCTCCACATTTGGTGCAATGTATTTCGCCAGACATTGGATTTTTTGGACCTTCTGTATGGCCTCCTAATGATGGAATAGCTCTTGTTTCTGTGTGACTACATCTTGAGCATGTGCTTGTTTCTGTACCTTCTTTTGTACATTTTGCAGGTTCTGTTACAACATATGGTCCCATATCATGACCTAATGCTGAAATCGCTCTAGTTATAGTATCAACTACTTCTCCATTAACTGTACATGTTCTGGTTTCTTCACCATCTTCTGTACATGTTGGAGCTTTTGTTTCGGTCCATTCACTCCATATTTCTTCATCAACTAATTCAGTTCTTAAAAGGTCTCCACATCTTGTACAATGTATTTCGCCAGACATTGGGTCTTTTGGCCCTTCTATATGGCCTCCTAATGATGGAATAGCTCTTGTTTCTGTATGACTACATCTTGAGCATGTGCTTGTTTCTGTACCTTCTTTTGTACATTTTGCAGGTTCTGTTACGACATATGAACCCATATCATGACCTAATACTGCAATTTTTCTTGTTTCTGTGTGGCTACATCTTGAACATGTGCTTGTTTCTATACCTTCTTCAGTACATGTAGCAGCTTTTGTTACAACATATGGTTCCATATCGTGACCTAAAGTTGGAATAGCTCTTGTTTCTGTTTTAATTGTACATCCACTAACTGTACATGTTCTAGTTTCAATACCTGTTTCTGTACATGTTGGAGCTTTTGTAACTTTCCATTCACTCCAATTATGTGTATGACTTGGATTATATGGTCTTGTTTGTTTTTCGATATTTACATGGCCACATCCATTACAACTTTGGGTTCTTGTTCTATATTCTATTTTATTTCCAACACCATCAGTTTCGATAGTCCATGCTGACCATTCGCTCCATGCGCCATATGTATGACCTAATGCTGGAATAGCTCTTGTTTCTGTTTTAATTGTACATCCACTAACTGTACATGTTCTAGTTTCAATACCTGTTTCTGTACATGTTGGAGCTTTTGTAACTTTCCATTCACTCCAATTATGTGTATGACTTGGATTATATGGTCTTGTTTGTTTTTCGATATTTACATGGCCACATCCATTACAACTTTGGGTTCTTGTTCTATATTCTATTTTATTTCCAACACCATCAGTTTCGATAGTCCATGCTGACCATTCGCTCCATGCGCTATAATTATGCTTATGAGATGGTTTATTATCATTAGAACCACCATTATGGTTTCCACCACCGTTATTACTATGACTATTTGATTTTGAATAACTATTGCCACAACCTTCGGTTTCGCAAGTATATATAGTTTTGTTTCCTTTTACTACACCTTCGTCAAAATCACATTTTTGAGTTTTGTCATATTCCCATACATGTCCACATGATTTACATTCTGCTGTAATATGTTTAGTATGAGTTTGATTGTTATTAGCTTCAACTTCAACTTTTTTTACGCTATATATATGAGTTCTCATCCCGATTGATGTTCCGTCTTCTTTAAATCCTTCTTCAAAAACATTATTTACTGCTACCCATTTTGGAAGATTTTCGCCATAACCAATAACACCTTCTGGTATTATTCTTGTTGGATCAACTATTAATCCACCACCTAATCTTTGAAGATTAGCATCATTCATTACAACTTGGGAAGTTTCTGTTATTTCTTCTTTATTTACATTTTTTGTTTCGGCAGCTGAAGCATTTGTTAAACCTGCTACAACTGTTGATACAAATAGTGCTCCAGATAAAACGATATTCTTGATGTTAATTATTTTTTTCTTTTTCATCTAAATCAACCTCTTTCCTTCGCTTGTCGGGGAATTATTATAGCACATTTTTTTCATTTGTCAAGTCCTATCTGATTTTCTACCTCTTTTTTTTGCTTTTTCTAAGTTTTAAGGCAAAAAAGATGCTATTATATTAGCATAAAATTAGTTATTTTTTAAGCTTTTTTTGTAAATTTATTGAAATTTTTACATAAAAAAACTCACACCTTTCGTTTTAGATGTGAATTTTTATTATAAATTTTACAATTATTTCATTGAATTTAATTTGTTATTTGCCATATTTATAGCATTATTAACTAGTTTTGTTGCATTCTTTTTTGTTGCTTTATTATTTAAAGCATATGCCATCATGCCTGCACCTACAGCCATAGCAGCTATACTTCCTACCATCATTTTTCTCATATGTCCCACCTCAGTATTATTATGGCTTTAATTTATAAACTTATGCATTAATTTCTCTTTTAAAGTGGTTTTTCTTGTACTAGCATAATCATTGTGAACTGCCATCATAAAAGAATTTGCTTCACCTATAATTATTAAACTTTTTTTGGCTCTAGATACCCCTGTATAAATTAATTTATTATATAACATTTTATAATAACTTCTAGAAATTGGTAGAATAACATGAGGAAATTCACTACCTTGGCTCTTATGAATAGTTATAGCATAAGCATGCTTTACTTGATACATATCTTCTTTGGTATATTCTACCTTATTACCTTCAAAATCAATTATTAAGGTGTCTTTTTTACCAATTTTTTTTATTTCTCTTATAAAACCAATATCCCCATTAAATACATTGCAATCAGGATTGTTTTGAAGTTGTAATACTTTGTCATTTTCTCGGTATGTGACTTCACCAATTCTTAATTCTTCTTTTTTGGCATTTCCGGGATTAAAAAGCTCTTGTAAGGCGATATTTAAATTATCTATTCCATTTTCACCCTTATACATAGGCGCTAAAATTTGGATATCGTTTTCATTTAAACCTTTTTCTTTACTCATTAAACAGATTTTTTTAATCATATCTTTAATATGAATGGATTCCGTACTTAAAAAGTTATAATCATCTCTTCTAATGGTAAATTCTTCCGATAAATCTTTGTTTTTGATTTCTAAAGCTAAAAATGGGATATAAGAGTTGTCACTTTGACGATAAATTTTCTCTAAAGGACAAAATGTAAATAAATCACTCTCTATTAAATCATTTAATATTAAACCAGGACCTACAGATGGTAATTGAAAGACATCTCCTACCATTATTAATTGCACATTTCTTTTTATTCCCTTTAATAGAGCATTAAATAAATTAACATCTATCATACTCATTTCATCAACTATTATTAAATTTTCATTGGATTTATGATACTCATTAACCCCAAAATTATTTGTATCTTTATTCCATTTTAAATATCTATGAATAGTCATTGCGGGTAATCCTGTTGAAAGTGCCATTTTCTTACTTGCACGACCTGTTGGAGCTAAAAGGGCGATATTAGATAATACTTCCATTGGACTAAAATTGTGCATCTTTATATATAATTGAACAATTGCATTAATTATAGTTGTTTTTCCAGTTCCAGGACCACCTGATATTATAGTAACTTTGTTTTCTAAAGCTTTTCTAATAGCATTTTTTTGATCTTCATTGTATATTACGCCAGCATTTTTCTCTAAAAGAGAGATTTCGGTTTCAAAATCATATACTGGAGTTGAATTATCATTATGTAAATTAAATAGATTATCTGTTATATCAGCTTCTGCTTCATAATATTCCGTTAAATAATACAAATTATTTTCAATAACAACTCTATTTTCTTCTTCTAAAGTATTTATGGCTTCTTCAAAAGTAATATCATCTAAAATGAGCTCAAATTCTTTTTTTAATTCATCTTTTATCTCTTCTTCATAGTAAAAAGTATCCCCATTATTAAAACTTAGTCTTTTCATACTCTCTTGAATACAGGCTTTTACTCTAACTTCATCATAAGTATCGTGATTACTCTTATATATAGTATCTACTTTATTAAAATCTAATATTTCCGTTAAAACATATAAATTAGATTCTATAATATATTTAGTAGATGCTTGGTATTTTTTGTATATTTTGGTTGCTTCACCCATAGAAAAGCCTAACTCTTTTAGTTTTACTAATGAATCATCAGCATCGGAATACTCTAATAAAGAATTTTTAATACTTTCAATTTTAGCATCATTTAATCCAGATATACCCTTTAAGACACTACTATCTTCTTTAATCTTTTTTATAGCATCTAAACCTAGATATTCAACTATTTTTTTCGCACTTTTTTCGCCACAGCCTTTAACTAATGAGCTTGATAAAAATTCAACAAGCGCATCTTTGGTCGTTAATTCTTCTTTTTTATATGAATCAACTTTATATTGAAAGCCATATCTTTCATGCTTAGATGTACTTCCATATAAGATAAATGTTTCTTCAGTATTGATTTCTAAAAATGTCCCAGTTATTGTAATTGTCTTATTAATATATTCATCCATTTTCTTATCATTTGATTCTTTAACACGAAAAACAGCTACTACATAGCCGTTATCTTTATTTTGATATATAATATTTCGTACTTTACCTTTGATGTAATTCATTGTTACTCCTTATTTTATCTTCTTGGACCCTCTTCTTCCGTTCTTCTGCGATACACTTCTAAATCAATTATGTTATCTTCTCTTAAAGCCTCTTCTTCTATAAGAGCTTCTCCTCTTCTTTGGGCACTAACGGAAACATATAGATATTCAAAATTAGTGAATTCGGGATTATTAATTGCTTCTTCGCTATTATAATATGTTATATCTATGTCATCATCTTCTATGAATTTAACCTCAACAAAATATCCATCTTCTGTGATGCCATGAGTTTTTTCTTTATTTAAATAAAGTCTTTTACCTTTATAAACTAAATAAACGCGTCCAAATTCATCACAACTATATATAGCCTTTTCTGGGTTTAAATTAGTTAATGTTCTAATAGCCCCTATACTAAAAAAGGTTCTTGTTAAATTGAATAATCTATTTGTGTTACTTCTATCTTTTTTAAAGGCATCTATAACTGCTTTACCTTTTATCCCTTCACCATCTATTTCAGCCATAAGTGGTGAATCATCTAGATTACTATTTTCAATTATTATCGCTTTAACTGTTTTAGGCTCGCCTTTATGTTGGTTAGTAATGCTTGTTTGTAAAAAACCAGTTACTACTTCACCTGGTTCTAATTTACTACTAGCCCATAATAAAGTCTCTATATCAGCTTCTGTTATTCTATCTTTTTCCATCTTAACACCTAATATTATTATATACTTATTTTAGCATTACTGCAAGAACTAACTTGACCATAAAGTATATTATTTTCTAATCTTTCTATTTTTACTTTGTATGTACTATTTAATTTATAGTCTCCTTTTATATAAACCTTTAAATAATTGGAAGTATGTCCGATTATATAATCTCCTACTTCTTCCTCAGTTATTATTTCTAAAGTTTCACCAATAAATTTCTGGTTATAATCTTTTTCTAATTCGTCACTTAATGCAATAAGTTTTTTGGCACGCTCTTTTTTTATGTTATCATTTACTTGAGGCATTGTACTTGATGCTGTACCAACTCTTACTGAATAAGGAAAAACATGCATTTTACTAAAATTTACTTTTTGACAAAACTCTAAGTATTCATTAAAGTCATCTTCTGTTTCATAAGGATGACCAACTATACAATCTGTTGTAATCGATATATGTTTTCTAATATTTCTTATTTCTTCTATTTTATTGTAATAATACTCTTTATCATATTTGCGATTCATTCTTTTTAATATATTTTCACTTCCACTTTGAAGAGGTATGTGTAAATGATCGCATATTTTAGGAGTGTTTTTTAAAGTGTTTAGAAACTTAGAATCTAACTCTGTTATTTCAATACTAGATATTCTTATTCTTTCTAAATCTTCTATTTTGGCTAGTTCAACTAATAAATCACTTAAATCTTTACCATTATCATTATAAGAACCAGTGTTAATACCAGTTAAGACTATTTCTTTGTGACCATTTTCCACTAATTCTTTTACTTCTTCAATGGTTTTAATAAAACTTTTTGATCTTATACCGCCTCTAGTATATGGAATTATACAGTATGAACAAAAATTGTTGCATCCATCTTGAATTTTTATGAATGCTCTTGTATGCGTAGTAAATTTACTTACTTTCATATCTTCAAAATCTAAATTACGCTCTTTAGTTAAATATTGATATTTTTCTTTAGTCTTGTAATAATTCTCTATTAAATTAACTATTTTACTTTTTTCGCGATTACCTATTAAAATATCTATTTCTAAATCATTATATTTCTCGCTATTATTTTGAACAGAACAACCACATACTACTAAAATACTATCAGGATTTTCTCTTTTTACCCTTCTAACTATTTTTAAAGATTTACTATCTGCCATATTTGTAACACTACATGTATTTATTATGACAATATCTGGTTTTTCTTCATTATAAATATAGCCAGATTTTAATAACTCCTCTAGCATATATTCACTTTCATATGTATTAACTTTACAACCTAAAGTTATAATTTTAAATGTCATTTTATCCCCCATATTTTAATTTAGTAAATGTTGTAGTTCTTTTAAAGCTGCTAAAAAGGCTTCTTCCTTTTCATAAGATATTACCGAAACTTTTATTTCTGGTTTTAGGCTTATCTCTTTATTTACTAAATTGTTTAAATCTACTTTTTTTATTGTTAAATCTTCAGCGATATTTTCTTCTTCACTGTAATTTATTGCCCATTCATTAGTTCTTTCTAATAATTCTTCATAACTTATTATAGCTTTTTCTTCTTGTTCTTCTTCATAATGATTTAAACTGCTACTTGGTTCTGCTTGTTCTAAAGCTGCTGCTATTTCTAACAAATCATTTGCTTCCTTTAATATGTTCTCATCATCGTCTTTTTTCTCTATTTTGCTAATTTCAAGCTTTGGTGCTGGTTCGCTCTTTAATATACTTTCTTCTTTGTCTTCTACTTCTTCGTTATATTTATTTTCTAATACAAAGTGAATTAATGTTATTATTAGGAGCATTAAAGCTACTACGGCGAAGAAAAAAACTATATCTACTAATGATAAAGTCTTAATGAAACTTATTATGTCATTGATTATTTGCATATTTATCGCCTCTTAAGTTTATTTTATCAAAAAAAAAGCCTATTGAAAAGGCTTAATCTTATATTTACAATAGTTTAACAAATACTTTACAATTGAGTATTTATGGTATAAGGGTCTTCTATAGTTCCACTTCCCTTAACTGTTGTTTTTTTAATAATATTTATTACTGGTCTAACATTTTTATATGCTGACCCACTTGTTGTATCACTTATCTTTCCTTCTTTGGTTATACTAAAAGGATAAAATGCACCATCTTTAGTGCGGGCAAGATTTGATAACCACCATATATCTTCGATATCTTTATTATATAAATAATAATCTTTATTATTATCTTTAAAATTGCCACCTGCAAAAGCTACTTCATCGGCTGTTATTAAACCAATTCTGGAACGATATGTTTCACCTAAACAATTAAAACTTGGAATGTTATTAGTTACTAATCTGGTATAAGCATTGTATGTTTTATTGTTTCCAGCACTAGTACCTTCTATTTCTTTGCAAAATTTAGTATTAGCTATATAACTTTCATTATTTTTTAAACTACTTTCATAAAAACTATTTATTTTATTTATGACATCTGTTGATTCATATTTTTCGACTTCTTCAATTTTACTATTATAGCTACTTAATTCACTTAAAGCATCATCTAATATTAATCTAACCGTTCCATCACCATTTATACGGATGATTCGCCATAAATTATTAGCAAATTCCACATAATTATTAGTTACATTACCTCTAAAATAATAGGTTAGACCATAATCATCAACATCTTCGATTAGTCCTTCATTCTTAATTGCTACTTCAACTCCTGGCTTTGTTATAGTCTCTTTTTTTACTTCATTATTTTTTAGAATGGTAGCAAAGAAATATTCTTCGTTTTCATTCATTTTGCGAATTGCTAAAATAAATGATGTGTTTTTATTATTCTCTATCTTTAATTTAAAATTTTCTGTGGCTTTCGATTTTATTAAAACGTTATCTACTAATAAAGAATCGTCTTTTTCTAAACTAGCATTTTGAATATTTATACTTGCTTCTGGTGATACAATATTATATCTTAAGTTTTCATCAAAATTTTTTAGTTCTTTCATAACTATTTCATAATAAAAATCTTTGCCACTGTTATTAGTTACTGAAAACTCATATGTTCCGTTTTTATTTATTAATTTACCATTAATGTAGTTAACTGACAATTCGCCATTTGCTTCCACTAATGTTTCTATTTCAGGTTCTTTTTCATAATTTAAATATGATATTCCTACCATACTACTTAATACAATTAAAATACCAATTATTGTTAAACTTTTTTTGTATTTGTTACTCATGTTTACTTCCCCTCTATTTTAAGTATATAGGAAAGTTAAAAATATGTCAATTAAAACTCATTCTAAAGCTTAAAAAAATGCAATTTTATATATAAAAAAGTATTATTACCTTATAATACCTTTAAATATATTTTTGAAACTTCTTTATTTCTTCTTCATTATCTAAATTTTCTTTAGCTAGTTCTTTAAATAATTTTTTAGTAGACATACTTAGTTTAGTCGGAGTAATGACATTGTATACAACATACATATTTCCTTTGCCAATTGAACCAACTCTTTTAATACCTTTGCCTTTTAGTTTTACTTTCTCACCAGATTGAGTACCTGCTTTAACTTCAAGAATAACATTTCCGGTGAGAGTTGGGATTTCTTTTTTGCATCCAAGTGTAGCTTCTGCAATATTTAGCGGAACACTTAAATATATATCTTCGTCATCTCTTTCAAATATAGAATGTTCTTTAACTTTAAATTCTAAATATATATCGCCATTAGGACCACCATTTGTGCCTGCTGAACCTTTGCCAGATATTCTTAATTGATAGCCCGTATCTACGCCTTCAGGTATTGTAACTTCGATTTCTTTTCTTTTCTTGACATTTCCTCTACCATTACATTCACTACAGGTCTCTTCATAAGTTTTACCAGAACCACCACAGACTTGACATGTAATCTCCGTTTGAATTCTACCAAATAAAGAATTTTGCTCTGTAATTACTCGGCCTCTACCACCGCATGTGCTACAATTTTTTTCTTTAAAACCACCCGCGCCATTACATTTGTCACAAGTTTCATTTAAATCTAGGGTAATAGTTTTTTTACAGCCAAAAACTGCTTCTTCAAATGTTAAATTGATATTAACTAAGCTATCTTCACCTTTGCGTGGTCTTTTGGAATTAGTTCTAGTATTACCACCAAATCCTGAAAAGCCTGAAAAACCACTGAAACCGCCTCCAAATATATCGTGCAAGATGTCTCCTAAATCAATATCTTCCGCGCTAAAACCTGAATAATTAGCTTCACCATTATTTGTGAATGCTTGATGGCCAAATTGGTCATATTGACGTCTTTTATTAGCATCTGATAAGATAGCATAAGCTTCGCCAACTTCTTTAAATTTAGCTTCATCTCCTGTTTGCTTATTATCAGGGTGATATGTTTTGGCTAATTTTCTAAAAGCACGTTTTATTTCTTCGTCAGTAGCTGTTTTGGAAACACCTAAAACCTCATAATAATCTTTCTTATCCATTAATCTTCACCTACTCCTGTTAATTCTTTTAATTTATCTAATAATTCATTATAATAATCAAATAATTCATCATAAGTTGCTTCCTCTTTTAAATCAATTCCATATTTTAATAAATGTTCATATGGATAGGTATCAGAACCACTTTTTAAAAATTCGTGATAATTTCTTAATGTTTCTTTGTCTCCTTTTAAGATTTTACGAGAAAAATATACTGCGCCACATATTGATGTTGCATACTTATATAGATAATATGGTCTAAAGTAATGCGAACGTGGTATCCACATGTATTTACGATATTCATTTTCTTCAATTATATTTCCATAGTATTTTTTGATTAATGCTTTCATTTCTTCACATAAATCTTCACTATTTATTGATTCATTATTATCTAATTTCTCATAAGCATAATCTTCTAATTCATTTTCCATAACTGCCCCAAAAAAGTTGGAATTAATTGTTCTTAACATTTCTGTAATGGC
>CANSWQ010000019.1 GCA_947650775.1 uncultured Mycoplasmatota bacterium | reverse complement strand
CTAAAGATAAAGATTATGATATTAAAATAATAAGTGCTAAAACATTTGATGAAGCATTAGAAAAATTAGCAAATATTTAAAAAACTAAGGGAATCCTTAGTTTTAAAATGGCAAATCGTATCTCTTATCTATTTCTCTTACAAGTCGTATAAGGCTATCAGGAGCTTTACATAATTCAGCTTTATCTATAATTTTATCGGCATCTAATCTAGGCTCAATCTGGCACCATTTTAAAAAACTTTCAGCTTGATAATCATTTTTTAAAGCAAAATAGACTGGGGCAATATAATTTATATAACCTCTACATTCAATTAAATCAGGTGCTATTTTACGAACTCTATTAGGAGCAATAAACTTTCCAAGATTAATTTCGTCTAAACATGCTGGATAGGGAAGTCTAGATGTCTCTATACCAAAGACTCTTTTTTCTTCTTGAGCCACTTTTTCTGGAGTATAAGCTAAATCTCTTAAAAATAAATTTATCATTATTTCTAGTTCCCATTGTTTGAAAGAGTCTAATGAACATAAATAATCTCTAAAATTAGCAAATTTATATACTTTAGCTTTGAAGTCATCACTACTTTTGGCATTAATTACAATGTTATAGAAGCATTCAAACAAAGCAAAACTCATATTCCTATAAGTTTCTTTAGTTCTCTCTAATTCAAAAGATACTGAATCAACATCAATACCTTTATTTTGGGCTTTATTTAAAGTATTATCTATACCATTATTAATTAATGTTTCTTGCCTACGATAAAGAGCTTCCTGTTTAGCTAAATCGGAACTATTTAAAGTAAACTCACCATCATATGTAAAAGAGATACTATTAGTTTGAAATGCATTAGAAAAAAAACTACTTAAATCCTCTCGATAACAATCTACAGCTTTTCTTTTTAAACTACCACTTATTTGCATACTTAATCACCATCCTCATAATCATCTAAAAAATAATACTTATAATTATCTTTTTTATAACCTAGTATTTGTGTTAAATTAATATTTTCCATACTTTTAAAAATATTATATTCAATATACGGATTAACTTTTCGAAGGTCGTTAATTAATTTTTTTATTTCTTTTCTTTTACTTTTTTCTTCATCGATATTTTCTTTAGTCATTTTACAAGCACAATTCAGAAAAGTCAAATTATTATATTTACTCCAAGCTACAATATCATGTTCTTTAATATAGTACATAGGTCTAATTAATTCTAATCCTTGAAAATTTTCGCTATGAAGTTTTGGCATCATTGTTTTTATTTCAGCACCATATAACATACTAAGTAAATTAGTTTCAATCACATCATCAAAATGATGCCCCAGCGCTATTTTATTACAGCCAAGTTCTTGAGCTTTATTATAAAGATGACCCCGGCGCATTCTAGCACACATATAACAAGGACTTTTCGCATTCATCACATCAAGGGAAGGAAATATATCACTATCAAAAACTTCAATTGGTACACCTAAAGTTTTAGCATTATTAATAATGAGATTCAAATGTTCATTTGTATAACCTGGATTCATAACAACAAACTTAGCATCAAAATGTAATTTACCATGTTTTTTAATTTCTTGAAAGCATTTCGCCATCAAAAAAGAATCTTTACCACCACTAATACAAACCATAATTTTATCATTTTCCTGTATTAATTCATAATCTCTAATAGCTTTCGTAAATTTACACCATATTTCTTTTCGATACTTTTTAATAATACTTCTTTCAATTTCTTGAGCTTGCTCCATAATAAAACCTCTTTTTCCTATTATAGTATAAATAAAAAGAACTTGCAATAATTAAGGATTATTGTTAGAATAATAAAACACAAAAAGGAGAAGATTATATGTTAAAAGAAATACATGAGAAAATAGGGGAAGCTTATAAAAATAATAATTATTTTAAAGTTATATTATTAGTAGAGGGTGCATTAAAGAATCCTAAATTCGGAATTGATCGTAATATTATGTTTCAATACGCTAGTTCTTTACTAAGAAACCATAGGGTAGAAGATGGCATAAAAGTATTAAGAATATTAAAAGGATTAGATAAACACCCAAATATGTTAAAAACAGTAGATAAAATTCTAGAAAGATATGATGAACAACAAAAACTAAAACTACCTTTAGAAGAATATTTAGCCGAAGGATATAAATTAGAAGAAGGATTAACAGTTTTTTTAAAGCCTGATTGCAAGTTTTTATATGAGGAAGATAATCATATAAAGTTTTTAAGTCGTCCATTTGTGATTTGGAAGATAGTTGATGATTGCATTTATGCTTTTCCGATTGAAGACCGCACCACGCATGGTCACATATTACACGCAGGACGCTATTTTAAAAATCAAGATGAATCAGTTTATCCAAGCCTAGTTTCCTTTAGGATAGAAGATATCTCCAGTATAGATAGAAAATTAGAACCATTGGATTATACTAGTGTAATTAAAGACTTATATGAAAGATATTGTGTTTTAGGAAGTATTGAAAATATTCCCAAAAGTTATTTTGTAACAGAACTAGAAAAAAACTTACAAATATCTGTAGGTGATATTATAACCATATATAACTCTGTTGATCGAGTTAGAAGATATTATTATATAATTACAGTTGATGAAACTGAAGGATTATATAAAGGAGTAGCTATAACTCATAGAAATGGTGAAATATATTTAAAAAATACTGATATAGTTGAAATACCTGCATCAGCATATATAATGGGAAAACTAAATGTATCGGAAGAAAATCGCCAAAAATTAGAAGAAGCCACAGCAGATTTAATAGGGCCTAAAAGATAAAAAAGTATAAATAGCATACTTTTTTTAATTTTTCTCAAAAAGAATCTTGAAACTCCAAAGAAATTATGCTATTATTAAAAAGCAAGTGGACCCTTAGCTCAGTTGGTTAGAGCATCCGGCTCATAACCGGGCGGTCGTAGGTTCGAGTCCTACAGGGTCCACCATTTTTTGATTTTGCGCGTATGGCGGAATTGGTAGACGCACTAGACTTAGGATCTAGCGGGCTTCCCATGGGGGTTCAAGTCCCTCTACGCGCACCAACTAGTTATTTAGTCCTTATTTAAGGGCTTTTTTAATACTTATTTTTAATTTACGTAACATTTAGTTCAATGTCAAGTAGGGGCTTTTTTATTTTTATATTAGTACGATACTGTTGAATTTTTAATTAAAAAATAAAAGCCTAGATTGCTAGGCTTTAGTAGAATGTCCGAAGACACTTGTCATGGCATTATTATTGTTATAATACCATAAAAAGCATTTCTGCTCTTGTGCATATATTCTACTACAATATTTTATTCTAGTAAGAATTATTTATTCACAAATTTTGAAGTTTGTATATTCTCTTATAATTTCTTTATCAATTTTTTCTAACATTTTATCAGAAATTTTTAATTTATTTAAGTAATCATATTTATTAATAGGTTTCATAATTGATAACTTACTAATTGTTTTAACATGCTTTATACAAGCATAAGATTTTCTGCTTTTATTTTTACTATAATACTTTAAACAATTTTTAATTTCTCTAAGTTCAATATTATTAGTCTTTTTTTCATATAAATCTTCCAAAAATATTATTTCTTTTTCGTTATAAAGAATTTCACCAAGATTTAAATTATATTTGCTATTATCAGATGTTAATGGTAAAACGTGTAGAACTGGATTGTGCATTGTATCACCTTTAGATATTACTACTGCATAGTGATCTCCTGAAAACTCACTTCCTATGTTTACACCAAATTTTACTTTTACAATTTAACCTCTAGAATATCTTTTAAAAGTATTTGGTTTTTTTTTGATTTCGTATAATAAAGTTCTGCTTTCATCTAATTTAGATATTTCAAAATCTGTATATTTATCGCCCAAATTAAAATTAGAAATTTCAATATTATTATTGTGGGCTTCTAATAATTTTAAGTATTTAGTTTTATCTTTCATTTTTTCTTTTGCTTCTGTATTCACTTTCTCACATCCTTTCTTTTTAAGTACAATACTGCTGTACTTTTATTTTATTCTACAACTATGAAAACTATAAGATGTTATTGGATTTGCATAATCTTCAACACTTCATCCTAATTTTATTTTTTTAATAATCTTTTGCTACCAATAATAGCAGCTCCTAAAAATATAGCGCCACCAATTATTACATCGAATATATCGCTACTTTCTTCATTATTTGTTAGCTCATTTGAATTATTTTCTTCTTTAGTATTATCTATAATATTATCATTTGGTTTTTCTTCTTTAACAACATTATTCGTTTCATTAGTTTTATCATCATTTGTTTGTTTTTCTTCAATTTTATCAATATTTGTTTGATTTTTTGTTTCGTTATTATTCGTTTTTAAAGATGAATCATTATTGTTTTTACTGCTTGAATTAGTATTATTGCTATTAGAACTATTAGTTTTAGTATTTGAATTAGTATTATTGCTATTATTTTTAGATGTACTAGAACCATTGTTATTAGTATTGCTATTACTTGTGTTATTTTTATTGTTATCTATTTTTTGTGAAGTACAAGGGTCACTATAAAATGGTTGCCCAATAGCTGTAAAATCACTTCCTCTATCTCTAGGGGTATATTTTGCTTCATGCCAATGGTTATCTTTCCCATGTTGACCATACTTTTTACCATTGCATTCTTTTATAGAATCTTGCCTTAAAGCTCCAGAAGTAGCATTGACAAGTGGAATATTGATTGAAATTAATATAGTTGATAACGATATTAATAAAAGTTTATTAATCTTTTTACTTTGTTTATACATTTTTACACTCCTTTATTTTTCATTTCCTCATATTTTTTTATAGCACGTTCCATAGTAGCTTCTATCATAGCTCTTTCATCATCATTTAATATATCCTTTGTTTTATTAAATAATATTTCTGTTCTAGAAGTAGGAGGACTATCTTTAATTCTTAAATCTTTCCCTACAAGAATATCCATAGGTAAATTAAAATAATCAGATAATTTAATAATGTCTTCTATTGATATTTCGCGTTCATTCGCTTCCCACCAACTTACAAGAACTCTTGATTTATTTACTACTTTACCGATATCATCTTGTGTAAGATTATTGTTCTGGCGTAAGAATTTTATATTAGTAGCTAAAAAATTCATATTTAGCTCCTTTCATAAAATCATTATATTATAAAAGTAACAAAAAGTAAATGAAAGCGTAACAATAAACAAACAGTCTAATATATAGAGGTTTCTAAAAGTAATTATATAATTATAATGAAATAGCATGAAACTTTAAGTTTCGGGTTTTAATATAACAAAAATTATGTTAGAATATATAAAAAATTTATGAAGAGAAAAGAGCAGGGGAAAATTATGAATAGAAATTTAGTTATAATATATGCGTATATAATGTTAGAATGTCGTTTATCACATGAAAAAGCAAGTGAAATATTTCACATAGATAAAGATACTTTAAAAAATAATTTCAATCTTACTATATTTCCAAAAGAGATTTTAGATGCATTAGAATACTTAGAATTTGAAACTACAAGTTATGATTTTGATAATAAAAGAGGGATTTTTAAAGCAAATATATATATAAGAAGATTAAGAAGAATATTAAAAAAACCATATGTTGAATATGTTGGTCTCTAATTAAAGATTTAGTTAATGATTTAAAAGGCCCAAATATAAGATTTGTATTAGAAAAAGACATCCAAGGTGTTTTATATACAAAAGAAGAAAAAGAGTTAATTTTAAAATATCGTTTAAAGTATGCATTTCCTAGTAAAAGAATGGAAAATATTTTTTATGTCGATAAAAACAGTATCGTTAAATGGGAAAGAGAATTACCAAAATGTGAATTAAAAACTCGTTTAGAAATATTAAGAAGATATTTAAATTATAAATATACTGGACCAAGAAGTAGAAAATAAATTCTTTATCTTTATTATTATTCATGTTATACTAAAAATATAAGGAGTGAACGATATGGAGAATAAATATTATTTAGCAATTGAAACCAAACCTAATAATTATTTTCCTCTTAATTTATTAGACATAAAACTATTTAATAAAACATCTAATAAAATTGAAGAAATAGATTCATTAACTTTAAAACACACAAAAAAAGAAATAATAGAAGCTATAAAAGAAGCCAACTTATTGGAAATAGATTATGATATGCCTTTAGTAATTATATATGTTGAAAAAGAAAAAACCAGAAAAGTTGAAGCTTTAACCAAAGATAACAATTTTGACATGTGGAAGAGTCTAAAAGAAAACTATCAAGATAAAAACTATTGTAATAAAATCATAAATTTTTTAAATAACAAAATAAGTGATGACACTCTAAATACATTAAAGAATAATAAAGGACAAGAAGAATTCTTAAAAATAATCAGTGAATTACCATATTTCACGGAAAGAAAGTTATATTTTTACTTATATGAAAACTAATATGCAAGACTATATTATATCTTTTAAAGAATATTTAATATATGAATTAAATTATTCAGAGAAAACCTCGACTACTTACGAGTTAGCTTTATTAGAATATGAAAAATTTTTAAAAGATAAAAACCTAAAGTTTAAAAGTATAACTAATAAAGAAGCTAATTTATATAAAGCTCATTTAATTGAGAAAGGCTATGAAAATAAAACTTCAGCCTTACATATGAGCGCTGCTCGTACTTTTTATAATTATTTAGTAGAGATTAAAGAATGTATAGAAAATCCATTTAATGGTATAAAAAATCCTAAGATAGCAAAGAAGTTACCTAACTTTTTAAAAGATAGTGAAATCACCGATTTATTTAAAGACATTAATTATGATAATGATACCCAAGTAAGAGATATATTTATAATTGAATTATTATATACAACAGGTCTTAGAGTAAGTGAATTATGTAATATAAAAGTTAGCGATTTAAATAATGGTTCCCTAAAAGTAACAGGTAAAGGAAGTAAAGAAAGAATTGTTTACTATAAAGCTTGTGACGAATATTTATTAAATTATTATTTAAAGAATACTAGAGTAAATATTTTAAATGGTAGTTCCAGTGAATATCTTCTTCCTAATAAATTTGGTAAACCATTAACTACGAGAACTATTGAGAATATTGTAAAAAAATATACAGAGAAAAAAGAAATAAAAAGCAAAGTCACCCCTCACACATTAAGACATACCTATGCAACAGACCTACTTAATAATGGTGCCGATATTCGTTCTGTTGGGGAATTATTAGGTCATGAATCTCTTAGTACTACTCAGATATATACTCATGTAACTAGTGATAGATTAAAAAGTGTTTATAGTAAGACTCATCCTCGTGCTAAAAAATAATTAAAAGAACTTGTTATTTTTAAATTAATTATTTATAATTAGTATAAGGGAGGTAAAAAGATGAAGAAAGGTAAAATTATTATTCTTGGGATAAGTTTAATAGTATTAATTGGTTTGATTATTTTTGCAAGTACCAAAACACTTGATGATGGTCATTTAAGAATTGAGGGAATTAGAGTAAAAGTACCAAATGGGACTTTGTCAGTTGAAGAATGTGTTAAAGAAACAGCAAATGTCGCATATTGTGAAAAAAACTTTGAAGTAAATGGCAAGGAAGCAAAAATAGAGTTTAAATACCAAGATTTTAAAGAAAGTGGTTATCCAACAACATTAATCGCTACTATAAATAATCATGAATTCTTTAAAAAAGAAAACTTAAATTTAGAAGTAATGGGAAGTAACGAATATTCTATGTTCCGTAATTTTAAAGTTATGGATGATTATATAGTATTCACATATACAAATGGTACAAGTGGCAGAACTACAACTTTATATGCTATTGATTTAGAAGGAAATATCATATTAGAAGATAAAGACATAGACAAAGATAATATGGTATTAAAAGATTATACAACCTTTATAAGTTATGATAAAAATGTTATTACAGTTTACGCAACAAGAATGGTTCAAGACATAGCATATCAAGATAAGCATATATGTAGTGCTAATAAAAAAGATATTGTTGAAGCTTATTATGAATATACTCTAAAAAATGGTAAATTTACTAAAAAGCAAACCAAGACTATAACAGCCAAAGAGTTTATCGAAAATAAAAAAATCGAATGTTCAGAATAAGAAGTAAATCTTCTTTTTTCTTTTGCATGAAATATCAAGATATGATATAATTTTAAAGAAAGAAGTGTCGGTACAATGAAATTTACTTATAACTTAGAAAAAAAAGAAGCTAATACTAAAGCTAGATTAGGCTCATTTGAATATAATAATGTTAAATATGAAACTCCAATGTTTATGCCAGTGGGAACTCAAGCCACAGTAAAAACATTATCTCCTGAAGAGGTACGTGAAGTTGGTTCAGGCATAATACTTGCTAATACTTATCATTTATGGTTAAGACCTGGTGAAGATATTGTGTCACTAGCTGGCGGGTTACATAAATTCATGAATTGGGATGGTCCTATATTAACAGATAGTGGTGGTTACCAAGTATTTTCGCTAGCTAACCCTAAAGATATTTCTGAAGAAGGCGTAAAATTTAAAAATTATTTAAATGGTGATAGTTTATTTTTAACTCCTGAAAAATCTATTGCCATCCAAAATAAATTAGATAGTGATATAGCCATGTCCTTTGATGAATGTCCGCCAGCCAGTGCTTCTCATGAATATATGGAAAAATCCATAAAAAGAACACTTAGATGGGCTAAAAGAGGAAAAGATGTTCATAATAATCCCAATCAAATGTTATTTGGTATTGTCCAAGGTGGTCCTTATGAAGATTTAAGAAAATTTTCTGCTGAAGAAACTGTTAAACTAGATTTTGATGGTTATAGTATAGGTGGTGTAGCTAATGATGGTGAATCCAAAAAATACATGTATGATGCCATTGATTTTAGTATTCCATATTTACCAGAAGATAAATTAAGATATTTAATGGGAGTAGGAGATCCAATTGATTTAATTGAAGGATCCATAAGAGGAATAGATATATTTGATTGTGTTATTCCAACTAGACTAGCAAGACATGGACACGCTTATACCAAATACGGTAAAATAAATATTAAAAATGCTAAATATAAAGAAGATTTTAGTCCAATTGATGAAACATGCGATTGTTATGCTTGTAAAAATTATACCAAAGCATATATAAGACATTTAATAGTATGTGAAGAAACATTTGGGGCACGTCTTTTATCCATTCATAATATCAGATTTTTAATCAAATTAATGGAAGATATAAGAGAGTCTATTAAAAATGATAATATTTTAGAATTAAAGAGTGAATTTATCAAAAATTATTATGGTGGCAATTATGAAGAAAAATAAAATCATTACCTATACATTTTTCATTATCTTAGGAATGCTTGTAGTTCCAACCATTTATAAAATATATACCAATCATAACAACAATTTAGAGCGAGTTATAAAAGAAGAATTTTTATATCAAGCAAAGATATGTTTTAAAGAAAACAATTGTGAAAGTAAAGTTTTATTAAAAGACTTATATGAAAAAGAATATCTTAAAGAAAAACTAACTAATCCCTTAAATAAAAAATATTATGAAGATAATTCCTATATTGATTTAGAAAAAAATGAAATAAAATTAATATCTTAAACCAAAAAAGAAAGGAAACAACGAATGAAAGTAATCAACTTATATATTGATGAATCTGGCAATTTAGGAACAGGTATGGGTAATATTTTTTAGTATGCGCTTTAGAAATAAATAGCAAGGAAAAAGAAGTGACAAAAAACGTTTAAAATATTACAATCTCATACAAGAAGTGGCATATAAGCCTTAATTGATTTATTCTAGAAAGAATATAAGAGTTATGTATTAACTCAGTTAATTAAGCTCTGCTACTTTTTTCTTTAGAATATAAAATAAACTTAATATATTAAAGTTCTAACAAGAGCTTTTTTCTATTCCATTAATTTACCAAACAAAAAATAAATAGCATAACTATTTATCTTGCAAGTTTTTTAATTTTTAAATTTTTCCCAAATGAACCACCAAGAATACTACTAATAATTAAAATTGTATAATATATAAATCTATCGATATTAAAACCACTTTTAAAGAATATTAAATTTATTAAAATCATTAATATGACAAATAATAAACCAAGTTTAATTCCTAATATATAACCTTTTTCAGCTATATTTTTACTAGCTAAAGCACTAATAATAAAAAATGATAAAGCAGTAAGAATAACAGCTAGTTTATTAATTAAATTAGGCTTAAACCCCGTTAAATTAATTAATGAAGTAACAATTGCAATACCAACAATAAATAAAATAAAAATACCAATATATTTAAGATAACTTAAAACCTTTAACATACAATCACCTAGTAAACTATATTAATATATTATAAAAAAATGATTAAAAAATGAGTAAATACAACATAATATAATTAGGTGATTAATAAATGGAACTATTCAATGTATTATTTAGAACATTATTCTTTTATTTTTTTATAACTTTAGCATATCGTATTATGGGTAAAAGAGAAATAGGACAACTGGGAATAATCGATTTAATTGTCTCAATCCTTATCGCTGAATTAGTTGCAATATCTATTGAAAATAGTAAAGATTCTATATTCTTAACTATATTACCAATAAGTGTTTTAGTAGTATTAGAGCTTTTACTAGCATTTATTTCTGTTAAATCAAGAACATTTAGAACTTTTTTTGGGGGAAAGCCCTCTTTAATAATAGTACATGGTAAAATTAATTATCATGAAATGGTTAAACAAAGATATAGCCTAGATGATTTATTACTTAGCTTAAGACAAAAAGAAATAAGAAACATTGAAGAAGTAGAATATGCTTTTTTAGAACCAAATGGTAAATTATCGATATTTAAATATAATTTCTTCAAATTAAAAAGCGATTATCCAATGCCATTAATCGTCGATGGTAATATTCAAAAAAAAGCTTTAAAATACATACGTAAAACATCTAGTTGGCTAGAACAAGAATTAAAAAGTAAAAAGTTAGATGTTAAAGATGTCTTCTATGCCTTTTATAAAAAAGATAAAATCTTTTTAGTTAAAAAAAGTGAAACTCTAAAATAAATAAAGGTGCTTCTTAGGCATCTTTTTATTTATTTAAATAAAAAATAATATTTTGTCGTAAAATAGAACAAATATAATTGAAAAAATATCAACAATATTATATACTAGAAATATACAATAAAATAATATCATTTAAAAAATATAAGAAGTGTTGACAAGTTATGTCGAATATAATGAAAAAAGAAATAAAAAGATGTAGA
>CANSWQ010000018.1 GCA_947650775.1 uncultured Mycoplasmatota bacterium | reverse complement strand
CTCAAAATCCATTGGTAGCAATACTGTGTCGGTTCGAGTCCGACTACAGGCACCAGTGTCGAATCTGTTCGAACTATTCGAACTTTATATATAAATATCAACTCAATTTGGGTTGATTTTTTCGTTATATGGAAAATCATCCTACCAAGAAAGGATGGTGTCTATGATAAACATTATTAAGCAAGAAATAACTTTTGATGAATCATTAAAACAAAGATTAGAGTTTATTTGTGAGTTTTCACATACTACTCCTACTTTTGTAAATGGCTTTATTCATAAAGTAGATAAAACTAATCTTTCATATGTAGAGCCACACAAGATAATCATTAAAGGTATAACCTTTCTCGCTTTTAATTATTCTAATGAGATTTATATTAAGAATTTTTCTCAAAAGATTAAGTTATCAGAGTTAGAAGATTATTTGAAAGGTATTTAATTTGACAGGAATTGACATTTCTTAAAATAATGTTAGAATTATAATCAGAAGATATTTTATAATAATTTAAACTTTAAGAGGTGTCAGTAGTATTAAGCACTTAATACTTTTGACACCTTTTTCTTTGGAAAAGGGAGAGTGATAATAAATGGAAGAAAAGAAATTATGTGGACTTTATATGAGAGTATCAACTGAAGATCAGGCTCGTGAGGGTTTTAGTTTACCAGAACAAAAAGAAAGATTGGAGATATTTTGTAAGTTTAAAGGTTATGAGATTGTAGATTATTATACAGATGCTGGTATAAGTGCTAAAACTGGCAATTTAAGACCTGAATTTGAAAGATTAAAGGAAGATATCAAGAGCAAGAAAATTAACACGATAGTAGCCTTAAAATTAGATAGAATAACAAGAAGTATCTTTGATTGGGAAAAGTTAATGACATTTTTAGATGAAAATGGTGCTTACTTAGATTGTGCTAATGATGAAATCAATACTACTAATGCAAATGGTAAAATGGGATCTCGTTTACTTATGTCAGTTTCTCAAAATGAAATAGAAAGAACAAGTGAAAGAACTAAAATAGGTTTAGCTGGAGCGATTAAGCAAGGACATATACCAAATCAAGCACCTTTAGGTTATAAGCACGAAGATAAAAGATTAGTTATTGATTATTCTACTAAAGATGTTGTTATAAGAATATTTGATTTATATTATAATGGTTATTCTTATCAAAAAATAAGTAATCTTTTAAATAGTGAAAAAGTATTAGGTAAAACAAATTGGCGAGATTCTACTATTCTAGCAATACTTGAAAATGAGATTTATAAAGGCGATTTTGTACATGGTAAAAGAATAAAACATCCAACTTATTATTCTAATGTAGTTGAACCCATTATTGACAAAGATAAATGGGAAGAATGCCAAGTACAAAAGAAAAGAAATTCAAGAAGTTATCAAAGAACTTTAACTTATCTATTTTTGCAAAAACTATGTTGTCCTAAATGTAATCGTATTTTAGGTGGTAAAGCAACTACCAAGAAAAATGGAAATACTTACTATTACTATTATTGTAATGATTGTAAAATAACAATTAAAGAAAAAACTATTGAAGAATACTTTAATAACTTTATAGATGAATTAGTTGAATATGATAGTGTTGTTAATCAATTTTTTTTACCAATGATTAAACAAAAATTTGATGAGCCAAAAGAAGAATTAGAAAAAGAGATAAAGAAACAATATGATAGATTAGAAAGAATTAGAAAAGCATATATTTCAGGTGCATTTGATTTAAAAGAATATAATGCTGAAAAGAAAATAGTTGAAGATGCTATTAGTAAATTAAAAGATGAATTAAATGATACTGAAACTAGTGAAGAATTAAACTTTACTCCACAAGATATTCTTCTAAAAAGAGATATTGATTATATCAATAAAGTTAAGTTAGAAAAAGAATATAAAGAAAAAACTAAAACTTGGAAAGATTATACAAGAGAAGAAAAAGCAAACTTAATTATGAATTATGTCGATGATATAAAGTTAGGTATAATGAACGAGTATATCTATGTAGATAATGTTAATTTTAGAGAGTCAATTTGTAAACCTTGTAATGAACTATTTGAGGCTGGTTATATTGATGTTAAAAGCCCTGCATTATTTGGTAATTTAGTAGGTCATTTAAGATTTAGTAATTATCTTCCTGAAGAAGAAGTTGGAAAACACATAATGAGATTAAGACAATACTATAATGTTGGCTTTGAAGAAGCAACTTACTATGTAGAAGATAGAATATTCTATTTCAACTTTATACACGATAATCGTGCTATTGTAAGAGTATTTCCTTTAGAAGATTATTGTAAGATAGATCCTGATATAAAAATGAAAGAATATAGATATGGAATTATTTATATTAGGGGTAAAGATGAATTTCAAATGGAAGATGTTAATTCAGCATTTGATTATATACCTGATGAGAGCAACGATAGTGTCATCTATATGAAAGAGCCTGTTCCTATTGAAATTGGTGTTAAACCTGTTAAAAAGGAACTACTCTATGAAGAAGAATAAAATGCGAACACGTTTTGTTGCGAAGCAATGAAAGTGGGAAAAGCATTTTATAAGGCTTATGTAATTTTGTTTTATTACGTAGTTTTAAAACAATATGAAATAAGTCTAAAAAGGGTTCTAGGGAATCCCTAGCCCACGAGGCTATTTTGACACTTGTGTCGAAATACCTAGGGGGTTAAATATTTTGTCATAAACAAAATAGTATCTAGAAAAGGAGATGAAATTTATATGGAATATATTAAAGAATTTAGAAATTTAAAATATGGTAAATGTTATTTACTATCTGAAAAAGAAAATAAATATTTAGTTTATGCTGATAAGTGTTTCAATCATTATATTGTTTGTAATTATATTGATGATATGGGTACAATGATAGGACAAGAATTTTTTGAGAAATTAGAAGATGCAAAACAATACTTTGATAAGGGAGTGTGATTTTTATAGCCAATCTTGCATACTCACTACATTTAGGTAGTGATAAAAATAAAAGAAACAATGCTAGAAAAACTGCTAAATCAACTAAAAGTGGTACAACATCTTATTCAAATAATGCAATTCAAAATTCAAGACAATTATCAAGAGTTGATAATCATAATTATAGAAACTATGATAATAAACAAGATAATATCTATATTGTAAGAGGTACTACATCACTTTTAGATGATGTTAAGAATTTATACAAAGAAGAATTTGGAGAATCATTGAAAGAATTTAATGCTAAACAAACTCGTGATGATAGGAAAATTAAAGATTATTTTAATCACATTTCTAATGATAATAAACACGATCTTGCTTGTGAAATTATTATTGAACTTGGTGATAAGGAATATTGGGATACAAAAGGAGATGCCTTTAAAAAGCAAATGACTAGTGTTTATACAAAGCAAGTTGAAGATTTAGAGATGTTAGTACCTAATTTTAAAGTAGCAAGTGCAATTATTCATTATGATGAAACAAGTCCACATATGCATATTGTGGGTGTTCCTATTAAAGATAAAAATAAATATGGTTTATCTAAACAAGTTGGTAAATCTGATGTATTTACAAAAGAGTCTTTAAGAAAATTACAGGATAAAATGAGAATATTATGTATTGAATCATTTAATAAAGAATATAGTCTTAAAAATACCATTAAAACAAAGAAAAAAGGCAGAAATCGTGATTATCTTCCTAATGAAATGGATAATTATGTAGAAATGAAAAAAGGCATTGAAAAACACCAAGAAGATTTAGATAGAGCAAATAAAAAATCATTAGAACTTGATAATAATTCTAATGAAGTCAAAGAAATTGTAGATAATTTAAAAACTACTATGACTAGTAAGGATAAATATGTATTAAAACAAGATGATAAAAATAAAATTATAAATTTTCTTCAGCAAGTAAATGACACTAATTCTGAATATAAGAAAATGAAAGAATTATCTATTACTCTTAACAATGTTGATGATGAATTAAACAATAATCGAGATAAGATTAAAACGCTTACAGAAAACAATAATGCTTTAAATTTAAGAGTATCTACTCTTGAAAAAAAGATAGATAAAAAGGATGAAGAAATTGAAGAATTAAAAGAAGAAAATCGTTCTTTAAAGCATAGTTTTGAAAATTTGAAAAATAAATTTGTTAATCTTATTAAACTTATCAAAAATAGGATATTCTCTAAAAAAGAAACACGAGAAAAATATATGGATTTTTCACGAGATTTATATACTCATGGAGTTATAGATGATAATGAAATGTTTAGTATTAAGGATGATTACGATTATTCAAAAGAACACGATAAGGACATAGAAAAAGACGATTATGATATCAGTATTTAATCGCCTTTTTAATTAATTATCTTGGCTGTCTATTGTTTTTAATTTTTTTTAGAGTTTTTTCAGTTATTTTATCGGTAGCATATAATAAAGTATCTCTTGCTACTGGACTAGATAATTGAGCTATTTCTTTTTTTGCAATTACTATACCAGAAGATAGTTCTTCCATAGTTGAATCAATTAGTCCATTTATTCTAATATACTCTAAAATATCTTCAGTAGTATATGGAGGATAAAAAAGTTCTTTAGGTACTTGTCCTAAAACAATGTTTTTTCTATTGGCTTTTAAATCAGAATATAGATTTCCCTTATTACTGCTTTGGGTTTCTTCAGATAAAAAATTTTCTATGTCGTTAAATCCCTGAAATGTTTTTCCAATTGTTGCTCCAATACTTTGCAATCCCAAATATGTATCATCTTCTTTTGTAATTCCATTAGACAATGAATAACCAATTAATAAGGAATTTCTTAATATTGTAGTGCTTTGCAAATCATTAATTCTATAAACATCTTCTAATGATATAGATTTTTCTTTTCTATCAAGATCTTCAATAAATCCTGTTCCCATATCTACAATGATTTGTTTATATAACTCAAGTAATTTTCTTTGTTGGTCTATTGGTAAATTATCAATTCCATTTAGAAAAATATTATTAGATAATTTTAATAACAAATTAGTAGTATCTAACATTGTTCGTTCATCATACATTGTATGAAATGTTGGATTTCCTCGCCTTGTCAAATCACCATCAAAATAATCATCTAATATTAATGACATTTTGTGAATCATCTCAATAGATAGTCCACTCGAAACTAATGTATTTTTATCAACACATCCATTTCCACATAAATTTCCCAAAAATAGTAGTAAAGGTCTAACTCTTCTTGAATCACCTTTCATTGAAGTTTGATATGCTTTTCTTTGAGTGGATTCATCAATTAAATAATTTTCTAAATTATTTAATCTATTTTCAATGTCTGAAATAAATTCTGTTTCATATCTTTCTAAGTCTTTTAATTGTTCATTCTGTTGTGTTTGTATAAAATAGGCTGGTTCAATAGATGATTCAATTTTTCTTAAGTATGCTTTACTAGCGACTAACCCACGAGCAACATTTAATTTATTCATTTTTTTCTCCTCCTGAACGATTGATTTTTTACCATTATTATAATCGTTTTTTTGCTTTATTTTATCTATTAACTGAGTTCCTAGACTTGTTACTCCCAATGATCCCATTCCTATTGTTAATATGTTTTCAAAAATATTACTAATTTCAATATTGTTAAGCAATATGAAAGATAAGCCAGTAAGTGCTATAAATAATCTACTGATAAATAATCCTTGCACTGTTGATTCTTTTTTATCTTTCGTAGTTAATAGATTAATTGCACCAGCACCTAGTAGAATTGAATTATAACCTAATATTGTTGCAGCATAGTGTATTGGAATTTTTCCTGTAGATAATAAGCCAATTAAACATAATCCAATACCAGTTTTATCAATTGTTGTATCAAATATTCTAAATCTTAATTTATCTTTTTCATTATTGTTTTTTCTAGATATTTCCCCATCAAATTTATCGGAAACCATAATAACTGCTGTTAAGAATAATTGTGAAACTAATGAGACTGGCAAAACATTGAAAGTGCTTAATATAATAGGAACAAAAGATATAGCTCTAATTGTTGCTAAAATATAAGGTATATATTTTTTAAAGTTATCCATAATTTCCTCCTTGTGGTAAACTATTATACCATAATTTTCTTGATTTTTATGTAAAGGTATTCAAATTTATGAAAAATTATGGTATATTGTTATCAGTGAGTGATATTTATGTATCATTTTGCACTATGCAAGAGTTGTAGATATCTACGACACTTGCACCATGAAGTATGCATCCGAACCCCTAAGGTTTGGTTTATCTTTGCCTCACTTGAGTATACACTTGAAGTGGGGCTATAACTTCAAGAAAAGTCTCGGCTTTTCGAGACTTTTTTGATTTTAAATGTTATAATTGTTATGGAGGTTGTTTTGAATGTTAGAAAAAGATCAAAGAAATAATTATATTGCAGAAATGCTTCAATTTTTACAGTTAGTTAAGGGTTTACCTGTAGATATAAAAGAAATGAAGGAGTCTTTTAGTAAAACTGGTTTAGAAGACAGTTTAACGGTTACATCTTTTTATGCTGGAGATCCTAATGTATGTGAAATTAAATTTTCTTATTTAAGTGATGTTAATTATGATGATTTGGAAGATTATGTAAGTGATTATAATAATAAAGATGAACTTTTACGAGAACATGGATATGATTATGAAAAAACGATAGATTATTACTACCAAGAGGTTCAAAGAATTAAGTCTTTAAAAGTTCCTTCAGAATTTATTGGTAGCGTTGTTACACCAGATTTTTCGATTTCTATTATTAATAATTTGGTGCAAGGAACTATTACAAGTGATAAAGGATTTGCGATTGTGTTTTATGGATATTTAGATGAAAACAAACATTTAAATACTGTTACTGTTTCGTATTATGATAGCATTTTTGATATTGCTGAAGAATATGATTGGGAGTTTATCTTAAATGTTGATAATATTAGAAAACAAGAATCTATTCTAGCTTCAAAAGGAATTGAACCGATTCAAAAAAGTAATATAAATTTTCAAGAATTTTTAGCAGATAATGGATTGGAAGGCTTGTATGATTATCCAGTAACTGCTTTGTATAATGCTAAAAATGCTCTCATAAATGGAAAAATTAGTAGCATTTCTAAAAAGTAGTCAAAGATGGTGTTTTTTCGTGAGTTAGTCTACAAAATGTCTGCATTTTAATATATTGAATCCCATTTGTAGATAAAGAGAAACACTAACATTCAAAATCTAGTGGTAGCAATATAGTGATACCAAACTCGAACTTTAATGTATGTATAATAGTGTATGAAAAAGTTATTCCTAATGGATAATTTGATAAATGTGGAAATATAAAAAATAAAATGGGATTTATATACGAAAAAAATTAAAAATATAATTGTTATATATATGTTAGAATTATGTTATAAAATAGTTTCATTATTAAAAATTATGTGATATTCTATTGTTGTACTTGAGATGGAATAATGTACCTAATTAGGGGTTCAGTATCTAACCACTAGAGGCACCAGATTGATTTATACTCGAACTTTTATGTTTCGAGTTTTAATATATTTTAATTTATGATATATTATTATTAATTAAGAGGTTAATATGAAAATAATAAAGAATATTGATGATAAAGAATTAAAAAAATATAAATGTATTTCTTTAGATACAGAATGGACAAAAAATTATAAAATAAAAAATGGCAATAAACCATTTGCATTTTCAATTATATTTTTTAATGAAGATATTGATACTAAAGATATAATAAATGAGTCTTTAGAATTTAAGTTTATATCTGTTTATGTAGATAATGATGAAGAATTTCCTACATTAATTAATTTATTAAATAAATATTTAGATAATAAAAAATTTAGTTTATTATTAGGACATCAAGTTATAAGTGATTTGCACACTTTTGTCCACTATAGTGAACATTATGAAAATATTAATTGTGATAATATTAGAGAATGGATTTTATATTTTAAAGATAGAGTTAATAACAAAAGAATATTTGATACAAGATTTGATATTAAAAACAGGCTTACCACTAAAAGTAGAAGATTAGTAGATGTTTGCCTCGACATGAAAGTAAGAAATCAAAAAGACCCATATAAGCAACCAGAACTTAATAAATCAATGACAGCATTACATCGTGAATTTATTGAAAATAGAGATAATCATATTCGTGAAAAATTATCAGTAATGAATATAAGACATAATTTATCATCTATTTTAGTATATAAATTATATAAAAATAACATCTATCTTGAACAATTTATAAATATAAATAGAATACTATATAATAATTTAAATACCCATTTTAATTATATAAAAACAGAAGATTTTAAGAATATAATGAATATTTAAATATTACTATAGTACAAACTAAAATAATATTATTCCAATGATTTTATTAATTGGTCTATATTTACCTCTTCAATATCGTTAATATTAATAACTGTGCCTAAATTAATACTATTTCTTTTTTTATTTTCATAAGACTCTTTATGTTTTTTATAATCATATTCAAAGAAAGGTACATACTTATTTTTGTTTTTTAAAAAATAACTTTGTAAGTAATGAGAAGGGTGTCTTTCGCTACTATTTTCTCTTATTTTAAGTCTATTCCAAATAGTATCAAAATCTTTAGCAAACATATTAATAGTATACATTTTATAATTATATTTTAAAGAAATATCCAAAAAATATTTTTTCCATTCTTTAGCAAAAGGATATTCTACAATAACTATTTCATCTCCTCTAAAAAGAGCTTCTTTAATAAGTTTTTTATAAAAAATATTATTAATCTTTCTTAAAGACTCTTTTTGTTCTTTATCTTTAAAGCCTAAAATATCATAGACATTTTCTAACAATGTATCAAAAGAGATTAGGGTACTATTTTCTAGTTTATCATATAATGTTCTAGCTAATGATGACTTTCCAGTACCACTAATACCAGTAATAATAATTAGTTTTTTCATAAAAATTCTTCTTTCTAAAATCATTATGACATAAAATAATTTTAATGTAAATTAAATATATTAATATTTATTTTCTAATTAAAAAAAGTTTGATATAATTTAATTATTATAGGTGGTTTTATGAAAAAAGATATAGAAATAAAAGATGTTTTAAAATTTAAAGAAAACTATGATAATAATATTAAAAATCAAGAAATTGAAAATAATATCAAAAAATTAGGAATAAAAAAATCCAGTTTAAATGAAAGTATAGAATTAGAATTTAAATTTAACATTGAAACACCAAGTACAAAAATATACAATCAATTAGATAGCCATCAATGTAATATTTATGCCTTTTTAAGAGTTGTAAAAGATATATTACTAAAGAATAGTAATATAGATATAGAAAATTTAAATATATCATCAAATTATATTAATTTTTTTGATAAATTAGAAAAAGCAAATGCGTTATATAATGATTTAATAAATACCAAACATTTAACATTAGAAATGATTAATCAAAAAGTAAACAGATATATAGGAAGTTACGGAACATTCCATTTTGCAAGAGAAATAGTTAATAAATATGGATTAGTCCCAACATATATAATGGCAGAAGTAACTAAAGAATATAATGATTTATTAACAATAGATTTATTACGAACTAAAATAAAAAGTGATGCTATAGCATTAATTAAGAAAAATAAAAAAGAAAAAAGTAATATAAAAAATGAATTAATGAATGAAGTATACGTTTTTCTAGCAAAAGTTTATGGCAATCCACCATTAAGTTTTAAGTTTAATGATAAATTAACAACTCCAACTGAATTTAAGAATACATACTTACAAAATGAATTAGACAATTATATAACATTAACTTCATTTAATAAAGAACAATTTTTTAGCAGTTTTTCTTTTATTCCAAGTATTTATTTAAATAATAAAGAAAACATAATATCAGTATCTAATAATGAAATAAAAAAAGCGATAATAAATCAATTAAAAGATGGAATAAGTGTTTGGATATCAATAGAAGAATCTACAGCATCTGATTATGAAGAGGGTATACTTGATAATAAGTTGTATAATATAAATAATTTATTAAATATTAAAGAAATAGATAAAAATCAAAAATTAGCATTAGATATTATTAATTATGATCATGCTGTATGTATTACAGGAGCTTTAGTAGAAGATAATGCCATTAAACAATTTAAAGTAGATAATAGTTTTGGAAATTATGGAAAATATAAAGGTCAATTTATTATGACAAATGATTTTTTTGATAACAATGTAATAACAGCAATAATTAATAAAAAATATATTTTAGGAGAACAAAATGGAAAATAATATTAACTTTATCTTTAAAAGTTTAAATAAAAAGAAATTAGCAATATGTTTAATTTTAGAAATATTACTAGATATAATTTATTACATTGTCCCATTTGGTTTTACATTATTTTTAACTTTACCATTTACTTTAAAAAAAGCTTTAATTGTTTTATTAATATTTATGATATCAAAAAGTATTAGAGTAATAGGAAATTATTTATTATCAATATATGCTAATAATTATTTATATGAATATAGTCGCATTCAATATCATGAGTTTTACAAGAAACTAATAAAATTACCAGTAGAAACCATATCAAAATATCAAACGGGTTATTTTGAAGATTTAATTGATAAAATAATTAATCTTGTAAGTAGAGTATTACAAGCAGAATATTTCAGTATACTTATCGCTTTTATTTTTCTTTTTTATACTTTATATAATCAATCTATATTTATATTTTTAATTTCTTTAATAACAAGTATTTTATGTATTTATTTAAATATTATAATATTAAAAAAATCAAATAAACAAGTGGAAAAATTATATGAAGAAGAGTATGAATATTCATCTGTTTATAATGATTATATAAGTAATATAAGAACAGTTAAGTCATTAAACAACAATAATTATTTTATTAATAAAATAAAAAATTTAGGAAATAAGTGTTACAAAGAAAATAAAAAATATGTTAGTTATTATTCTCTTGAAGAATTAATTAGAAACTTTCTTATTATAGTTCCATTCTTTTTAGGTTTAATAAAAGCATGTATAGATTTATCAAATGGAATAGACACAATAGGAATAATAACATTTTATATTTCCTTACATGTGGAAATGGGGTTTGTCTTTGAAGAATTATCCAACACTATTATAAACTGGTTTCAATTAAGTGTTATATCTAAGAAATTAAAAGTTATATTTAAAGACTTAGATAATAAAAAAGAGTTAAAAGATTTCAATGAAATTAAGCTTAAAAATATTATTATAAAATATCCCAAAACAAACTTAGAAATAAAAGTAGATTCTTTTAAAATATTAAAAAATGACAAGATTTCAATAATGGGAAGTTCTGGTCAAGGAAAGACTTCTTTAATAAATTTAATCGTGGGTAATATAAGTTGTTATGAAGGAGAAATTTTAATTAATGAAAAAGAAATTCATAATATCAAATTAGATATAGGTATAATTAGTCAAGAGATAGAACTTTTTAATATGTCTATCAAAGATAATTTATGTTTAGCTAAAGAATTGGAAGAAAATAAATTAAAAGAATATTTAAAAGAATTAGAATTAGATGAGTTATCACTTTTTGAAGATGGACTTGACACTATAGTAGGTGAAAAAGGATTAAAGTTATCAACAGGTCAAAAAAGAAGAATAAATATTTTAAGAAGTTTATTAATGGATAAAGACATTTACATATTAGATGAACCAACTTCAAATTTAGATAAACACACTGAAGAGATAGTTGTAAAATTCATATTAAAATATTTTAATAATAAGACTTTACTTATAGTTACTCACAATGAAGAAATAAATAAAGTATGTAATAAATTTTATAGATTTGAAAATCATAATTTAACTGAAATTTAATTATAAATAATAAAAAAAGCTTAATGTAAAAGACT
>CANSWQ010000017.1 GCA_947650775.1 uncultured Mycoplasmatota bacterium | reverse complement strand
TTTTTTTATTACAAATTTGTAATTAAGCTTGATATGAAAATAATATGGAAGTATACTTATTTTGAGGAGTTTTTTATGAAGTATAATGTATTAAAATATTTAGAAGAAAGTGTAAGTAAATTTCCTAATAAAATAGCAGTTATTGATAAAAATAGTAAAATAACATATAAAGAGTTATATGAGAGAAGTAAAAGTATAGCTTGTAAAATTATAAAAGATAATTTTTTTCATGTTCCCATAATAGTTTTTATGGATAAAGGAATTGAGGCTTTAACAACCTTTTTAGGTATCGCTTATAGTGGAAATACCTATTCTCTTTTACATCCTGAGTTTCCAAAATCAAGATTAGAAGATATAGCAAGTGTTTTATCCTCCCCCTTAGTTATAACAAATAATGAATATTATAAAGAAGCCTTAGAAACTTTTAAAAATAGTAAAGTAATAAAATATGAAGATATAAAGGAAGAAATAGATGAAGAATTAATAAATAAAACCAATACTAAAATTTTAGATATTGACCCCTTATATATTAATTTCACCTCAGGTTCTACTGGTACTCCAAAAGGTGTAACTATATGTCATAGGTCAGTTATTGATTTTATAGATATATTTACTGATACTTTTAATATAAAAGAAAATGATATCATTGGTAATCAAGCCCCTTTTGATTTTGATGTTTCCGTAAAAGATATATATAGCACTCTTTGTGTTGGAGCTACTTTAGTAATAATTCCGAGAGAATTATTTTCAAAACCTACCGAACTATTAAATTTTATATGTGATAACAAAGTAACTACTCTTATTTGGGCTGTATCAGCCTTATGTTTAGTAAGTACTTTTCACGCTCTTGATTATCGCTGTCCAAGTAATATAAAAAAAGTTATGTTTAGTGGTGAAGTTATGCCTATTAAACATTTAAATACTTGGATGTCTCATCTTCCAAATGCTACTTTTATAAATTTATATGGTCCTACAGAAATAACTTGCAATTGTACTTATCACATTATTGATAAAACCCGCGAATATGAAAATGGCATACCAATTGGTAAATCATTCTTAAATGAAGAAACATTTCTATTAGATGAGAATAATGAATTAATTACTAAAGAAAATATTATTGGTGAGATATGCATTCGAGGTACTGCAGTAGGTTTAGGCTATTATAATAATAATGAAGAAACATCTAAAAGATTTGTTATTAATCCATTAGAAAAAAGATATCCTGAAATAATTTATCGTACTGGTGATTTAGGAAAATATAATAATAATGATTTATATTTTACAGGTCGTAAAGATTTTCAAATCAAATATATGGGACATAGAATTGAACTTGAAGAAATAGAACGCACAATAAATAAACTTGAATGTATTGAAAGAAGTTGTTGTGTATTTGATGAAGAAAAGCAAAAATTATATTGTTTTTACATAGGAGATGTTGACAAAAAAACAATATATGAGGAATTAAAAAGTACTCTACCTATATATATGATTCCAAGTATATTTAGAAGTATATTAAAATTCCCTTTAAATAAAAATGGCAAAATTGACCGCAAACAATTATTACAAGAAGAATCAGAAAAGAAATTAGGAAGTGATACTCATGATAGAAAAAGAGTTTAATTATTTAGTAACGAATTACCAAACCCCATTTTATTTTTTTGATATGTTAGAATTAAAAGACCGAATAGAATATTTAAGACATAAACTCCCAAATAAAGTAAAATTATGTTATGCTATTAAAGCTAATTCCTTTATTTTAAAAGATATCGAAGATTTAATAGACCGCTATGAAGTTTGTTCTTTTGGTGAATACCATATATGTGACTCTTCAAAAATTAATAAAGAAAAAATAGTTTTATCAGGAGTTTATAAAGAAGAAAAAGACCTTAGATATTTATTTCAAAATAATGTATCAATTGGTATATATACTATTGAATCATGGGAGCAATACAATTTATTAAAAAATCTAACTAATGAATTTAAAAAGAACATTAAAGTATTATTACGTCTTACAAGTGGTAACCAATTTGGAATGGATAAAAGTATTATTCATAACATATTTAAAGATTTAGAAAACAGTCCTTATATAAAAATAATAGGTTTACAATTTTTTTCTACTACCCAAAAACGTTCTATCAAAAGACTAAATAAAGAATTAGACGAAGTATTAAATTTCTTTAATGAACTTAATGAAGAATACAATGCTAATTTAGAGGAAATAGAATTTGGTCCTGGTTTATCTGCTACGTATTTTATAGACGAAGAATATAATGAAGAAGAATATTTACAAGAATTTTCTAAAATTTTAGAAAGTATTCCCTCTTCTATTAATATCACTTTAGAACTAGGTAGAAGTATCGCTTATACTTGTGGTTCTTACATTACTAAAGTAGTAGATACTAAAACTAATAAAAAAGAAAACTATGCGATAGTTGATGGAGGTATTCATCACTTAGTATATTATGGTAGTTCTCTAGCTATGAGAATCCCTGAAATAATTTTATTTCAAAATAAAAAAGAATCTAATAATATCGAAAATTGGAATATATGTGGTTCTTTATGTACTATAAATGATATTTTAGTAAAACAGTTACCTCTTAATGATTTAAAAATTAATGATTATTTAATATTTAAAAGAGTTGGCGCTTATTCTGTAACTGAAGGTATTTCTCTATTTCTAAGCCATGATTTACCTGGTATAATAAAAAAGGATTTAAATGGAAATTATCATTTAATACGTAATAATGAAGCTACTTATCCATTTAATACTCCAAACTAGAAAGGAAGTGATATTATGGAACGTTTAATAGAGATTTTAAGTGATTTAAATCCTGATGTAGATTATAAAACATGTACTGATTTAATAGATGGACATTATTTAGATTCATTATCTATTCTATCATTAATCGCTGAATTAGAGGATGAGTTTGATGTAGTAATACCAACTGTTGAAATTATCCCTAATAATTTTAATTCTGCTGCGGCTATGTGGAAAATGATTAATCGTTTACAAGAGGAGGAATAATATGAAATCATATTATTCTCTCACCTACTTTTTAGCATTTATTCCTTTATTAATGATTATTTATAGTATAACACCTAAGAAAAAAAGATGGTTTATCTTACTAATCGCAAGTTTAATATTTTCCTATTCTTTAAGTGGCAAACTAATAGTTTATCTCATAAGTTCTATAATAGTAGTTTATTTAAGTGGCATATGGTTAAAAAAAATCAACGATAAATGTGAAAAAGCTACTGAAAATATAGATAAAGAAGAAAAGAAAATAATTAAAGCCAAATATAATAAAAAAAAGAAATTAATACTAATAGGAAGTATTCTAATTCATGTAGGAATATTAATATTTTTAAAGTATTCTGAATTTTTTGCTACTAACATAAATACTTTATTTGAAGCCTTAAATATAAATATCCACTTACCTATTCCGAAGTTTTTATTACCAATTGGAATATCTTTTTATACTCTGCAAGCTATATCATATAGTATCGATGTATATCGTGGCCTTATACCTACTGAAAAACATTTAGGAAAAGTAGCATTATATATGTCATTTTTCCCACAAATAATGGAAGGACCAATATGTAGATATAATGAAACTGCTGATAGTTTATATGAAGGAAAATCTATAACTTATCATAATTTTACTTTTGGTATTCAAAGAATAATGTATGGTATTTTAAAAAAATGTGTTATCGCTGATAGATTAAATCCTTTAATAACAAATATTTTTACTAATTATAATGAGTTTAATGGTGGCATAATAGCTTTAGGAGCCATCGCTTACACTATTCAATTATATATGGAATTTTCAGGAACAATGGATATAGTTATTGGAACATCTGAAATCTTTGGTATTAAATTAACCGAAAACTTTCAAAGACCTTTTGCATCCCCTACTATTTCGGAATTCTGGAAAAGATGGCATATAACATTAGGTTCATGGTTTAAAGATTATATCTTCTATCCTATATCTACATCAAAACCATTTCGAAAATTAACATTAGTATTACGTAAAAAACTAGGAAATTATTATGGTCCAGTTTTAGCAGGAGTCACTGCGCTTTTTACAGTTTGGTTATTAAATGGATTCTGGCATGGTGTTGGTTGGCAATACATTCTATTTGGTTTATATCATTTTTGTTTAATACTAATAGGAAGTTTAATATCACCTTTAATTAAGAAAATAACTGATAAACTCCATATCAATCGTAATTCTAAAGGATATCATATTATTCAAATTATAAAAGTATGTATTTTAGTATTTATTGGTGAACTTATTTTCCGTGCTGAAGGATTACAAGCATGTCTTAATATGTTACAAAGTTTATTTACTAACTTTTCTTTAAGTTCTTTTAAAGATTTAAGTTTCTTAAAATTAGGTATAGATTGCGCTGATTATATTATAGTTGGAGTAACTTTAATAATAATCTTTATCATAAGTCATTTAGAAGAAAAAAATATAAATGTTAGAGAATTAATTGCTAAACAAAACATTATTTTAAGATGGGCTATATATTATGCATTTATTCTATTTATTATTATTTTTGGAGCATATGGTCATGGATATGTGCCAGTAGACCCTATATATGCCCAGTTTTAGGAGGTAGCAAATGAATACAATAATTAAAAACATTACAAAAGTATTTTTATTTCTAGTTATTTTATGTTTTCTATTACTCATCGCTTCCTATCTTTTTGAACCCAAAACTAATAATAAAGAAGCTGGCATGCGTGATGTCCGATTAAATGCTATCTTAGGCGAAAAAGATAATACTCTAGACGTTTTATTCTTAGGTGATAGTGAAGTATTCTCAAGTATTTCTCCTATGGAGATGTATAATAAACACGGGTTCACATCTTTTGTTTTAGGTAGTGCTGCTCAACAATTACATTACACTAAATACTTACTATCAAGAACTTTAAAAAAACAAAAACCTAAAGTTGTTATTTTAGAGACTAATGCTATATATCGTAAAATTGAACCAACTGGCCCAATATTCCGCAAACTTCAAAATTGGTTTTCCATATTCGAATATCATAATCGTTGGAAATCTCTTAATTTCCGTGATTTAAATCTAAGTTTTAGTTATGAATATAATAGTGAGTTTAAAGGTTACACTTACAAACCAGGCATAAAAGGTTTAAAAAGTTGGAATTATATGAACCCTACTACTGAGTCTAAAGAAATAGAAAACTTAAATAAAAAGTTTTTATTATCCATAATTGAACTATGTAATGAATTTGATATAAAATTTATCTTACTAAGCACCCCTAGTACTAAAAACTGGAATTACACTAAACATATGGGAATAAAAGAGTTTGCAAGTGAACATAACATTACCTATATTGATTTAAACTTAATGAAAAATGAAGTACCAATAGACTGGGAAAAAGATACTTGTGATGAAGGAGACCACATGAATTATTATGGAGCAGTTAAAGTATCAAATTTTATTGGTGATTATTTAGCAAATAATTATAAACTCGAAAATAAAAAAGATAAACCTGAATACAAAAGTTGGAATGAAGCTTTACCAAGATATTTCAAAGCAGTAGGTAAATTCTAATGGAAATATTAGGAATCGGCATTGATTTAGTAGATATATCAAAATTAAATGAAAAACTTGCCAAAAGATTTTTAACCCCAAAAGAGTTAGAAATATATAACAATTTACAAGGAAAAAGAAAACTAGAATTTTTTGGTGGTAGATTAGCTGCTAAAGAAGCTATATTTAAAGCCTTACCAGATAATGACTTACACTTTTCGGAATTAGAAGTTTTATATGATAATTTCTATAAACCTATATGTCATTATAAAGATTATATAATTCATGTAAGTATAACTCATGAAGATAATAAAGCCCTAGCTTTTGCAATAGTAGAAAAAAAATCATTAGATTGAATCACTAATGATTTTTATTTTTCAATAATTTTATGTTGCAAAGGACTCCAAGCTGGTGTACAAGCCATTGAAACTTTACAATAATCAGTATCCCAATAATATAATTCTTTAGGATTAATTAAAATAGAATCTCCCGCTGTTAACTTAACAATTTCATTTTCAATATAAATAGTACATTCCCCTTCAATTACATAAATAAGTTCTTTACTTACTTCATTCATTGCGTAACCTTTATCAGGAAATCTTCCTGTAATAGTTGCAATCCCTAAATCAATATCTTTATCTCCAAAAGAATATTCTAAAGTTTTACATTTTTCTTTATTTTGACCTACTAGAGCCTCATTTAATTTTATAACTTTCATAATTAATTTCCTTTCAATTTTTTAATCAACATAATTATTGATTAATTCTGTTACGTATTAGCATTCTTTTAAATTCATCATTTTCTTTTGGGTTACTACTTGCAGCAAAATGCCCTTTTCCACCAAAATATTCAGCTACTTTTGAAACATCAACTTCCTTTATTTGACGATAAGACACTGTATCTCTATCTGTAATAATCATTCCTACAATATCAATATCATTTAAATTACCAGTATTTTTAATATAATCATTTATATCATTACGATACTTATAAGGACAATTAACATAACCAACTTTATAAAAAATACCATCTATTTCTAATAGTACCACTTGCATTCCATTAACAATACTTTTCATATCATTATTAAAGTTATTAAAATAAGTCGTAATAACTTCTTCTTCATATTGATTAAATGAGATACTTGCTTCATTATTTAATTTAGCACTTATTAATTCATAATATTTATCGTATCCCAACATTTCAAATAAAATATGTAACTTGCGAGCATTCTGATTATTAGTTTGAACCCAATCATAAACATCATATTGTCTTGTCCATTCTACTAATTGGTCTAAAATTGGAGAACTTATTAAACCATAATTATCAACTAAAAACTGATAAAATAAACTAGTGCCTGATTCTTTTCTACCATCTTTTTCAAGCGTTATAGAAACGAAATCATATTTATCATTACCTTCTGTTATTTCACTTTTATGATGGTCTATAACAACAACTTTACGTCTCAAATCTGGATTACTATTTATCTCACTTAATAAAGGTTCTTTAATACAGATATCTGTTACAAATACCTTATCGAATTCATTTATTAACCCACTTTTTATTGCTTCCCCTACATTCTTATTAACATCAAAAGTTTTAGTTGGAATTACCATACAATCTGCAAATGTCTGTTTAGCTAAGATTGCACAACCTATACCATCTATATCTTCTGAATGTGTAAATAATAATACTTTCATACTTTTACCTTTCTAAAAAATATTATAACAAAAAAACCGTAAATTAATATATTCTTATCATTTTTAACTACAATTCTTTCATTTTTTATTACTATTATTTAACAATTTTTCTAATTCATTTAAAGATTTATTTATATATTTTCTATTAATTCCTATTATTGGTATATTATAATCTTTTATTTCTTCATATACTTTTTCCATAAATAATCCTTTACGATTTTCTGTACCATTATTAGTATAAATATAATTAACACAACAAGATGGTGATTGTTCTATCCCTAGAATAGCAATTACTTCATAGCCACAACTTATAATTTCTTTTATTTGTTCCCCAACCTCTAAAGCTTTTACTAGACAATGATTATTAAAGTCTAAGGTATCATACTTTGATATTCCTTTTGCCTCTCTTATTAAAGAGTGATTAAATGTTGCTTCTGTACAAGGCATTTGAATTATATTAATATCATTATCCATTAATAAATTAATAAAAGGTTTTATAGAACTTGACCAATTATATTTAACAATACCTTGAGCTTGATAACTTTGAGCAAGCAAACAAAATGGAACAAAAACAAATTTTTTACTTCGCTTCATAATTTTTCTTTCTAATGAGACGTTGTAATTCTCTATCTAAAAGTGGTTTAATAGAACTATCAAAATATTCCAGAATAACAGTTTCATCTGAGCGTGTTTTATCCATCGCTCTTCTTCCTAGTAAACATTTTGATTCCCAAGATTTAGAAGAAAAACCTGCTTCAATGATTTCTTTTTTTTCTTTATCATCATCCATCAAATCCAAAACTGGATATAACACACTTATTCCATAATTACTTGCTAGCTCACTAAATCTTTTTGTCATAGAAACTTGTTCTAACATAAATTTTTGACTAATTCTCGCTCCATCAGCGATATATTTAAACCCTTCTCTTATTGCAATATCAAGTGTTTTTTGATACATTGCTGAGCGACAAGCAAGACATCTAATCTCTGATGTCATAGTACCATCTTCTAAGGTATCACCATAATGCTGTCTCCAATTTTCAAAATAATTATCAAAAAAAGATTTAATATTTACTTTTGAATAAGCATATGGAAAATTATAACCAGGAAGATTAAAAAAACTTTTTTTCCAAGTAAGAAATGGCTTATCACTATCTAACATATGACCATTATCAAAATGAATTAAATAAACATTATAACCTGCGTTAGCTAAACGAATTGCCGAAAGTGTACTATCTTTACCGCCTGAATACATTAACAAAACATCTTTATCTGTTTTCTTAGTTGAAAGCATTTTAATTGTATCATTTAATTCTTTAGTCTTAATATGAAGTGGTCTATACATTATAGGAACTTCTTCTGGAAAATCAATATTTGGAAGTTCCAATTCTGGAATATCACTAAATCTAATTAAACTTTGTGGCATTCTCTTTATATTTTCGTCTAATGTTTCTTTCCAAGGCATAAATATTTTATCTAAAAATTTTTCCCATGAAAAATAATAATCTTTAATAAGTTCATCTAAATCATATAAGTAAACTCCCTCATCTATTTCAAATAAGCAATCCGGGAAAAAATACTTTTTATCTAGTTCTAAACCCTCAAAATAATTTAAAGGTTTTAAAGATTCATAATTATTAGATAATAAGCCTCCACAAAAAAGAATTACAAATATACTAATATTAGGAAAATCTTCTTCATGATAGTATGTAGGAACATCAATCAATTTATATTTATTTTTATCTCTTTCAACAATATAATCATCTTGATACTTAATTATTAATTTTGCCATTTAACAACTTTGACCTCTCTAATAAAAATTATATCAAAAAAAGCAACAAATTAATATATTTTTGTTACTTTTAATCAATTTCTATTAGTTCATAATCTCTTGAACCAAAGCCTAACTCTGAAGCAGCTTCAATTGTATGAATACCATTTTGTCTTTCTATTCTTTCTACAAAATGGTCTCTTCCCTCATCAGTTGAATTATAAATTAAATCAATACAAGCTTGGTCCAAAGCTATTGGGTCTAAACTAGATAATATTCCAATATCTTTCATGCAAGGGTCTTCTGCAACTGCACAACAATCACAATCAACAGATAAATTACACATAATATTTATATAAGCAATATTACCTTTGAAATAATTAACTACTGAAGATGCACTATCTGCCATAGCTTCCAAAAATTTATCATGATTAACATTAAACATTTCATCAAAAGACCAATTCTCATTACCTATACAATGAATATATCCTTTACCATGACTAGAAGCTACCCCAATAGATAGTTGCTTTAAAGCGCCACCATATCCACCCATAGGATGTCCTTTAAAATGTGATAACACTAGCATTGAATCATAATTATCAATATTTTTACCTACATAATTTTTATTAATAACTTTACCATTAGGTATATCTAAAACTTTATCTGGACCTGTTTCATCTAATAAATCAACATCAAATAATTCATTCCAACCATGTGTTTTTAATAAATCTTTATGTTTACTACTAGTATTTCTAGCTCCTTCATAAGCCGTATTACATTCTACAATTGTCCCATTAACTCTTTTTACTATTTGCTCCATAAACTCAGGTTTCAAATAATTTTGATTTCCTTGTTCTCCTGAATGAACTTTAACAGCGACTCTACCACTTAAATTTTTATTTAAAACTTCATACATTTTAACAACACTCTCAGGTGTTAATTCTTTTGTAAAATAAACTTTTGCTTTTTCCATAATTATATCCTTTCATATAAATAAATATTTTATTCATTATTAACTTAAATATTTAAACTATTAAGCCAATCTAGAACATCTTCTTTAGTTGACCCATAACCAAATTGTTTACCATTTATAACATTCAAATTATGACCTTTTAAATCTTCTATGCTTTTAGCAATACCACTACCTCCTGAAGTACAAAAAGGAATAATAGTTTTACCTTCAAAATCATTATTTTCAATTAAAGTTAAAATTATTTTAGGAATAGTTCCCCACCATATTGGATATCCAAGATAAATAATATCATAATCATTAATATCAATGTTATTAGCTATTTGAGGTCTCGTACTATCATCATTTTGCTCAATATTTGCTCTTGAATTATCATTACTATAATCCAAATCATCATCTGTATATTCTTTTAATGGTTTTATTTCAATAATATTACTATTTGTAGTTTCACTTATGTAATTAGCAATTTTCTCTGTAGTACCTGTCGCTGAGAAATATAAAACAATACTATTATTACTTTTATAAGTATTTTCTTTATTATTTTGTTGTTCTTGATTATTTTCTAAACCATTTAATTTTTTATCATCACTCTTAAAAAACATAAACAATCCTCCTCCCAAAACTAGTAATAAAACTATAATTAAAGCTATCATTTTCTTATTCATAAAAATTTCCTTTCTAATACCAATCATATTTTTCATTTTTATCTAAAATATTATTCTATCCATTTCTTCATCCCTTAAACTAAAACGATATATTTCATTATACTTTCTCCTTCCATTAATTATTTACAAAATATATTTCTTTTGTTAAACTAATTGTAACACCTAAACCTAACTTTAGGTCAAGTATAAATTTACATAGGAGGAAAAAATGTATAGCATTGGTGAAGTAGCAAAAATATTAAATTTATCTATATCAACAATAAGATATTATGATAAAGAAGGCTTATTACTAGATTTAGAAAGAGATAATTCTGGTATCAGAGTATTTAATGATAAAAATATTGAAGCCTTAAGACTAATTGAATGTTTAAAAAAATCTGGTTTACAAATTAAAGATATAAAAGAATTTATGTACTGGTGTAGTTTAGGCATTAGCACTATATCTAAAAGAAAAGAGATGTTTTTTAACCAAAAAGAAAATATTTTAAATAAAATAAAAGAGCTTGAAAAAGCTTTAAATATGATAGAGTATAAATGTTGGTATTATACGGAAGCTGAAAATGATGGTAATGAATTAAGAGTTAAAAATATCACGATAAAAGATATGCCTAAAAAAATACAAGAATTATATAAAAATATCCATGACTAGGATACTTTTTTATTCTTTTAATTTACTTTCCCCTGTTTTATAATTTATCTCAATACCATCTTGAACATTATAAATATAGACATTAAATTTAATTCCCTTACCACTATCTTCAACTGAATAAGCTTCCATTTGTACTCCACTAGCAAGTTTATTAGTATCTTTATAAATAGGAGTAACCCTATATAATACATGATTACCTGTTTTCTTAATATATTTAGCTACTTTATTTTCAAAATCAAGCATCGCTCCTGTATTCATACTCCGAGTACAAGTTATTAAATTTTTATTATTAGCATTCTCTCCTGTCAATTGAAATCCAATTAAATGACATCTATTATATAAATATTTTCCATCTACAATATCATACTTTACAGTATGCCATCCACTAGGTTTAACCTGACCTATACTAGTTCTTTCTTCATTAGGCATTAAATCTTTACTAATATTAGCAAAAGCTACTTGAGCTCTACCTATTTTATCAAGTTTACTATAATTTTCAAAAGATTTAGTTGAATTTTTAAGTTCATCTGTAAAACTTGGTTCATTATCATTAATAATTACATAAGATTTTCCTGTATATTCAGGAATAGAATCTAAAGCATAGCTTTCGGATAAATTAAATTTATATAAAAAACTATCTATATAATCCCCATAAAAACTATAAATTAAACTTCCTACTAAAAATAAAATAATAAGTATTTTTAAACCATTACTACTACTAAATTTATTATTCTTACCTCGTCTTGCCATATATTTTACTTCCTTACTATCGCTTTAATTATATCTTATCTTTTATATGATTTCAAG
>CANSWQ010000016.1 GCA_947650775.1 uncultured Mycoplasmatota bacterium | reverse complement strand
ATGTGTTATATATAATACTATATAGTAAACCTTTAAAATTAAATACTTGAGTAAAAATGTAAGTATTAAAATATAGACAGATTCCTTCATATATAATACTTATTGGAAAAAATATTAGACCAATAATAAATATGGATGAAATGCTAAGTATTATTAAAGTTAAAATGTGATTGGACAAGAAATTTATTCTGTTTGTGTTTAAGTAACTTTCAATAGATTTTATTTCTTCTATAACTACTTCACTTTCTAATTTTTTACTTAATAGAAAGCCAATAAAAAAGCCTATTAATAATAGAAGAAGTATTATCTTGATAAACTTCTTATTATTTTTTAAGCTTATTTTGATAGAATTCATAAAATCACCAGTAAATTATATTGAAAAATTAGTAAAAATATGATAAATTTATTAAGTAAACAAGAAAAGAATGGTGATTGTATGAGTAAAAGAACACAAAAAGTATTCGCTTGGGGAATGCTGATAGTTATGCTTGCTAGTGTTGTTGCTGGAATACTTGTGTATGCTATTAACTAATTAAGAGTAGTTCTGAAAAAAATAAGTAAACTAAATTTTTAATTATATTTTAAGGTTTAAGGAGTGTAGGTTATATCAGAACTACACTTTTTATTATACTATTAAATATAAAAAAGTCTAGAAAAAACGTTCGACAAATTCCGACACTTTCTGCATAGACTGTTTGTTTAAACTGACGCTTATTATTGTTATATTATTTTATCTTTTCGACTATTTCCTTGAATTTCATACTATTACTTGCTTTTATTAAATAATTATCTCCTGGTGTTTTAATACTATTTATTAATTTTATAGCTTCACTTTTATTATTAAAATGATAACTATTCTCTTTTTTGAAACCTAAATTAATTGCTTCTTCATTAATATATTTTGCAAAATCTCCAATAGTTATTAAAATGTCTATATTGTTTTTAATGATTAAATCTCCAATACTGCGATGTATTTTTTCACTATAATCCCCTAGTTCTTTAATATCTCCTAGGATAGCAATCTTACGACCTATAAAAGTACTTAATACTTCTAAAGCATAATATACAGAGTCATAACTGGCATTATAAGTATCATTTATTATAGTTATATCATTATTATTTATAAGTTCCATACGATCAGGCTCTAAAGGGATATTTTTTAATTTTTCTATTATATCTTCTATTTTAATTTTAAAATGTTTTCCTATAGCATAAGCAATAATCGAATTATAAATAAAATGTTTTCCTATGACATTTATATCAATTTGGTTGTTTTCAATGCTAAAATGACTGCCGCTTTTATCATATTTTAAATTCTGACCTTGAAAATCACTTTCTTTATCTATACCATAAGTAATTGTTGAGATGTTATTTTCTTTTTTGTTATACCATTTATTTAGTAAATCATTATCGTTATTAATAAATAAGGCATCTTGCAGCCCTTCAAGTAATTCTAGTTTGGCTTTTAAGATGTTCTCTCGACTTCCTAAATTACCAATATGGGCTGTACCAATATTAATAATTACTCCGATATTTGGTTTTAAAAAATTGGTTAATTTGCTGATTTCGCCAGCTTGACTCATTCCTAATTCGATTACAGCGATTTCTTCGTCACTTACTTTTAATATAGTTAGTGCTAAACCAATAAGTGTGTTTAAGTTGCCACTCGTTTTTAAAACTTTATATTTGCTTGATAAAACATCAGAGATAATATTTTTAGTGCTAGTCTTGCCAACACTACCTGTGACTGCGATGATTGGTATACTTAGTTTCTCTCTTATTGGCTTTGCTAAACCTACTAAAAACTCTTCAATGCTGTCTACTATAATAAGGTTTTTATCTTTATATTTGTCTTTTAATTCTTCAGTTATATTAATCTTTTTAGATAATATGCATGTCTTGGCTCCTTTTTTGTAAGCTTCTTCAAAATAATCATTTCCATCAAAATTGTCACCTTTTATGCCAATGAATACATCACCATCTTTTACAATTCTGGAATCTTTGCTAAAATTATTGAAATCTACTGATTCATTTTCACTTCCAAATATTAATTTGGCATTACTAATTCCAATCATATTACTAATTTTTATCATTTAAATCATTCCTTTATTAAATTATATCATTTAATTTTATTTCTATATATTAAAATGATGATTTTAGGCACTAATTGGACAAAAAAGAAGATTCTATTTTATTTTAATATATCTTCTTTCATTTACTTAAAATAATTCATCGTATATTTCTAAGAAATTTTTTATTAATTTAATTTCTAGGTTTTCTTTGATTTCTTCAGGTATTTCTTCTAAATCTAATTCGTTAGATAATGGTATATATATTGTTTTAATATTGTTTTTATAGGCTCCGATGATTTTTTCTTTAATACCGCCAACTTTTAATATGTCACCGTTTAAAGATATTTCGCCTGTAAAAGCTATATTATTTGATATCTTCTTACCTGTTATAAGGCTTAAAATGCTGGTTATGATAGCAACGCCTGAACTCGGACCATCTTTTTTAATGGCGCCTTCTAAAAAGTGAATATGTAAATCTTTGATGTTAAAGAAGAAGTCATCTATTTTAAATTTCTTTAAATTTGATTTGATATAACTTAGTGCAACTTTTGTAGATTCCTCCATAGTCTGACCTAACATTCCTGTGATTGTAAAGTTACCTTTACCTTCAAATATACAAGTTTCAATTGGCATTACAACACCACCAAAGGGGGTAACCCCTACTCCATTTACTCTACCTATATATTCATGCTTTTTATTTTCAAGTTTTAAATATTTTGGTATTCCTAAATAATCTTTAAGTCTTACTTTGCTTATTTTGGTACGATCATTAACACGTCCTAAAACCACTAATTTGCGGATAATTTTTTCTAATGAACGATATAATTCTCTTACTCCTGCTTCTTTAGTGTAAGCTTCTATTAAAAAAGCTAGCATATCATCACTCATGGTAATTATTTTATTGTCAATTTTATTATCATCTAAAATCTTGGGAATTAAATAACGATTGGCTATATCTATTTTTTCTAAGTCAGTATAACTTGATAATTCTATTATTTCTAAACGGTCTTTTAATGCTGAGGGGATTCCTTCAATATTATTTGCTGTTAAAATAAAGAATACTTTGGATAAATCAAATGCTTCTTCAATATAATTATCAATAAATTCACTGTTTTGTTCTCTATCTAATATATCTAGTAAAACTCCTGTCGGATCATCTTTATGATTTATCGTTATTTTATCTATTTCATCAATTAAGAATACAGGATTTTTACTTTCGCATTTTCTTAATCCTTGAATAATCTTTCCTGGCATAGAACCCATATAAGTTCTTCTGTGGCCGATTAGCTCTGAAGAATCATTTAAACCACCAACACTAATTTTATAAAATTTACGATTTAAACTGCTAGCTATACTTCTAGCTATACTGGTTTTACCTACACCTGGAGGACCTACTAAACATATTATTGGACTTTTAATATCAGGATTGTTGTTTTTTAAAGCGACATATTCTAATATTCTTTCTTTTACTTCTTTTAATCCATAATGGTTTTTGTCTAGTTTTTCTTTTATGTCTTCAATATTATTGTTTTCAAAATTACTTTTGTTCCAAGGTAAATTTAAGATCCAATCTAAATAATTCTTTATCATAGCATTCTCAGGTGAAATATCACTTGTGTAGCTTAATTTTTTAATTTCAGTTGAAATTTTATTATGAGTAGATTTACCTAGATTTAATTTATCTAATTTAGCATTGTATTCATTACCATTGTTCTCGTCTAAACCTAATTCTTTTTCAATGATATGTATTTTTTCTTTTAAAATAAATTCTTTTTGATTTTGTTCTAATGTTTCAGATAATTCTACTTCAATCTCTTCTTCTAATTTTAAAACTTCTAATTCTATTTTAATATCTTTTAATAAGCTTTTGGCACGATATAAAGCGTTTATCTCTTCAATATATTCTAATTTTTTATTAAATGATATAGGTAAAAATGCACATATAGCATCTGTTAATCTATCTAAACTATCAATGGTTTTAATATGATTTATGATACTATTAGAAACATGATTGGATGCTGAGACATAATCAGTAACTAATTCAATTAATTTTTGAATATTAGCTTTTTTCTCGACTTCATCAAAGTCTGGTAAGTCTATTTTAGTGACATCAACTTCTAATATATCACTATTTTCGTCATTATTGGAGAACTCGAGAATTCTTACTCTTTCAATTCCTTTTATAGTTACTCTAACATTCCCATTTGGTAATTCAATTCGACTTTTTATTTTACCTATGACTCCAACTTCAGGAAGATCACTAACTTCCGGGGTTTCCTCAACTAAGTTTTTGGGTGTAATTACAAGTAGATGACGATTGTACTTAGTGTTTGCTAATGATGTTACGCTTTTGCTTAATTCGTTATTTAATTCTATTTTTACTTCTTGATTAGGAAGTAAGATTAATCCTTTTAAGAGCATTACTGGAAATTTCTGTTGCATATTTTAATCTTCCTCCCATTTCTTTAACATTGCATTTTATTATATAAATAAAGATACAATTTGTCTACCTTATTTGATGATTTTTTTAATTTTTTTAACTGCCAAATTTTTACTTTTATTTTTTGCTTTTTTCGTCATTAAAAGCTTTTGTAAATTTAGGCCAAATTCCTACCTTATTATGTGTATGTTCTGGTAATTGATAGATATCATGACCTGGATATTCATTGCCTTCTACTAATACTGGCCCTTTATTACTAAAGCATACATCCCAACCAATATAACGCATTTCTGGCACCTCGAAACTAGCTTTTTTGACTAAATCCAAGGCTTTTTCCCAATCAGGAAATTTAAATCCTTTAATTTTATTGTTAGTTGCCGGATGATGTTCATATAAATTTTTGTTTTTATCTATTGCTTTATCAATTACAATTCCTGTTTCTTCATCAACTGGAGCGACCATACCACCACTATTAAAATTGTCGACATATTTGCCATTTCCGATTCTAAAATAAGCACATATAACATGAGGAGTTTTATTATCATCTAAAATTGTGACGATTCGCACTGTATTAATTGAACTATCATATATTTTATTTACTTCATTACACTGGATAATTAACTCTTCAAGTTCATAGTTCATACCATCACTTGTTAAATAATCTGTTATTTCATCTAAATTCTTATAATCATTTATGTCAATTTTTTCAATACCTTTGCCACAAGTTCCTGAAATAGGTTTAGCCATAAATACTTTATGCTTCTTCATAAATTTTTTTAAATCTTCTTTAGATGCTGTATTTACTTCGATAAAATCTCTTTTAACATATTCTTTAAAATTAGTGTTAAACTCTATTTTGTTACGAAATATATGATTATATTCTTGATTGTTGTATTTTTTTACTAAATCATTATTTCTACCTCTTGTAATATATGTATCTCTTTCTTTATCGCTTAAATTATACATTTCAAATAAATCATAGTCGGAATATCCTGCGCCATATTTAACAGCACACTTACGCATATCATTAAAGATATATATTCTTCCTTTACCTGTTTTTTTGTGTATGGAATTAATTTTCTTTATCATATTTCCATAATCCATTTTACTTAGTCTTTTAATTAAATATTTTATACTTGCCATATTATCAACTCTTTCTTAATTATTATATCAAAAAAAGTTTAAAACAAAAAGAAAAAGCTGTAAAAATTATTTACAACTTTATTTATTGCTACAAAAACTTTCGTTAAACTCTAAATTTTCATCACCTATGTAAATATCAGTATTTGTTTTATTAGTATCTACCCTATGACATTCAATTAAAGTCATGTTTTCACTTTTATATATTTTAGTGCCACCATCATTAAGTTCATTTTCTTCTTTTAAACCTGCTTTTATAGCTTTTATTTTGTCTTCAAAACTGTTACTTGTTTGATTGAAATAATAACTTAATGTTTGCGGCTTTTCTACAAGTTTTACTTCATTTAAACAAACAAAATATACTTTTCTATTATTATATTCATAATATTCACTTACTTTGTTTTCACAATTGTCTTTTTTTACTACGTCTAATTTTAAAGCTTCTAAAGTTTCATTTTCTTTTTCGGTATTTTTAGCACTACATCCACTTATTAAACATAATAAACATATTAATAAAATTCTTTTTTTCATATTTCTTACTCCTATCTTAACTAGATAATAACATATGAAAACTATTTATGCAAGCAAAAAGACAACTCTTTTTAGAATTGTCTAAGTATTTAATTGTTGTTTTTAACGATTTCTAATGCTCCATGCATTTTCATATCGTATTTTACTATTTCGTTTGAACCATATGCTTTTAATAATTCTTCAACTGTTATACCATAATTTGATGCCATTTCTTCAGCTTTTTTGTTAACTTCTTCTTCTGTAAAGTCAATTTTTTCAGCGTCAGCGATAGCTTCTAATAAATAACGATATTTGATTCTCTTTGTTGCTTCTGGTTCCATTTGTTCATGCATTTTTTCGTGAGTCATACCTGTTATTTGCATGTAATCTTCTACTTTAATTCCTTGCATTCTTAATTGGTCTTCAAATTGGTGAATCATACGATGTACTTCTTCATCAATTATATCTTCTGATAATTCAACTTTCATATTTTCGCTAGCTTTTTCTAGACATTTTTCTAAATGAGCATCTTCAATATCAGCGGTTTTACGTTCAGTTATAACACTTTCTACTTCTTTGCGGAATTCAGTTTCATTTTTAATATTTTCATAACCTAAATCTTTATAAAAATCTTCATTTAATTCTGGTACTATTCTTTCTTTGATTTCTCTTACTGTGACATTGAATTTAACATCTTTACCTTTTAAATCAGCGACATAATCTTCTGGGAATTTTAAATTTAATTCTTTAGTCTCCCCAATAGCCATACCAATAACACCATCTTCAAATCCTGGGATGAATGTATTTGTACCAATTTCTAATGGATAGTTTTCACCTTTTCCGCCATCTAAAGCTTTGCCATCTACAAAACCTTCAAAATCAATAACAGCAGTATTTCCTTTTTCAACTTTTCCTTTTTCTTTTGGAGCAATTTCTGCTAATTGGTTTTGTAATTTAGCAACTTCTTCATCAATTTCTTCTTTAGTTACTTTTACTGCTTCTTTTTTAATACCTAATTTTTTGTATTCGCCTAATGTTACTTCTGGCTTAGCTGTAATTGTAAATTTGAAAACAGCTTCTTTTTCATTAATGCTTGTAATATCTAATTTTGGTTCGATTACAGGAGTTATTTTAGCTTCTTCTAATGCTTTTTGGTAGGCTTCATCCATAACAAAATCTACTGCATCCATATATAAAGCTTCAATACCAAATTTCTTAATAAAAATATTTTTTGGCGCTGTTCCTTTTCTAAAACCTTCAACTTTTACTTCTTTGTTTTTCTTTTTATATGCTTTATCAAGGGCATTTTCCCAAGTTTCACCCTCAATCTTGATTTCAATTTCTTTTACGTTTTTCATAAAACACTATTCCTTTCAAATACTTCCAATATTATAACGTATTTTTATACTTTTTACAAGCTAAATTGCCTTTATCTTGTTAGAGTATCACTATCTTTGACATATCCTTTTAAAAAATCAATTTTATCTTGAGTGCTACTAAATATTAAGTCGCTTAACATAAGTGCTTTTTTAAAATCTAATATTGAATATTCTTCAAATATTTTTTCACCAGCTTTTTTGAATAATCTATCTATTAGTTTTGAATCGTAATTATCACTTGTAACATATAACATCAAATTTATAAAGAAATTAACATTGTTTTGAACAATAATTGGATTTAGAGTGCCATTCATACATCTGATTTCAATATCATTATTTATTTCTTCATCACAACTTAAATAATGGTAGTTATGAAAAGCAACTGCGTTTCTTTTACCAAAGTTGAACTCATAAGGTGTTGTAGCATCTCTAATGTAACGTGGCTCCTTTTTTATTATTTCACGATAAACTGGAGCTAGCGGTGTGCAAAATATACTCATATTTCCGATATTTCGTGGTTTATCTGTCTCTTGATAACCAAATCTAAATATTATATCTTCAAATATGCACCAGACTTTAATAAATCTTTTTAAATATTCAATATCTTCTCCAAAGATTTGAGCTCCTACATGAATATGTAGCGCACACTTATTAGTTGATATTGCACCAAGTTTTTTTAAAGTGTTGTAAAGTTTGAAAACTTTTCTCCAATCACTTTTGTTATTATGAAGAATATCTGTTGAAACTTCTCCACCTATTATTTCCTCACCAATAATCTCATGAACACTTTTTTCTTCATGAACGGACCAATATTTGAAATCTTTAATGCTTTTTATTTTTCTCTTGGCTTCTTCTAAAGCAAGGCGCTCAAATTCAACTTCTATTCCAAAACTATAAAAATCTGAAAAGTCTAAACAATCTTTTGATGTTAATTTATAATTTTGCAAATAAGTAACTAAGTCATTTAAATCTCTTTTAGATAATTTTGATAACAATCCTTGATAATTAATATAATCTTGCATATATACCCCTCTTTTTTATAGTTTTTTATTATATAACAAAATTCATATTAAATCAAATAAAAACATGTATAAGTTTGTATACACGTTTAGATTAAAAAATTAATTAAATTAGTAAATTTTTCGATAAATATAAATACTATTCCTAAACTTCCAATTAGAAAAGGACCATAAGGAACTTCTTTGTTTTTGCTTAACATAATAGCCCCTAAAGCATAAGGCATTGCTAATAACGATGATAATATAATGGCTACTAAACCTAACCTTAGATTTAATATTATACCTATTACTATTGCAAGTTTTATATCACCGCCACCTAAAGCTTCTTTTTTAAATAGTATTTTACCTATTTTACCTATTAAAAGCATTATTACAAATAATATAATACCGCTTATAATACTAATGCCAACTTCTTTAAAACCAAAATAACAATATTTTAAAATTAGTGTTAAAATACTAGATATTACAAGTGGACTATCTAAAATTATTAAATACTTAAAATCACTTACAAATATAATCGTAACTAAAGCCATAATTATTATGGAGATAAAAAATTCATAGGATATTCCATAACTATAATGACTAATTAAAACTAGTAATCCGTTTGTTATGCCAATAAATAAATTTAAAATCCAAGAATTGTCATCTTTTGGTCTAACCTCAGGTATTTTTAAAGGTAATCTCTCACCAATTAATGAATATAATAATCCTAGAATAAAACCAATTAAAAATAATATAATTATCATGCTAAATTCTCCTAACTAATTTGTCCATAAAGACTAAACATTGGAATTACTACTGCTAATATTATTATACCTACAATTAGGGCTAAAATAACTATCATTATAGGTTCTAAGAAACTTTTTAGATTTGTTACTTTAGATTTATGTAAATCGCTATAATAACTGGCAACTTTCTCCATCATTAAGGACAACTCTCCGGTTGATTCTCCCGTTACAATCATATAATATGCAACATCGGGGATACACCATTTATTCTCAAATGATAAGGATATTTTTTCACCACTTGCAATATTGCTAATTGTTTCAATCATTATATCTTTATAAACTTCATTATTAGTGATATTTGTTAATATTTCCATAGAACTTGTAATGTAAACACTATTTTTTAGTAAACTAGCAAATGTTTTAGTAAATAAAGTTATCTCATGATAAATAATAATTTTGCCAAAGAAAGGTATTCGCATACCAATGGTTTGGATGCTTTTTCTAAAACTTTTTACATTCCGATACATAATTAAAGCGGTTAATATTACTACTAATAAAATAACGATTAAAAGATTAATGTTACTAGTCATGAATTTACTTATATTAATAATTGTTAAAGTAAAACCACTTACTGTAATGCCAGCATTATTATAGACTTTGATAAATTCAGGGATAACATATATCATTATAAAAGTTAAAACCGCGATAGCAAATACTAAAAGAATTGTAGGATAGATAATTGCACTAATCATTTCTTTTCTTGTTTTATCTACTTCTGTATAATATTCTGCCATATCATCTAATGTTTTAATAATTTCACCTGTTGCTTCAGCGGATTTAATCATATTAATTAATAAACTAGGGAAAATATTCCCTAAACTGGCTAATGCAGTACTAAAATTTTCACCTAATGTTAATTCATAAGATATCGCTTGATATATCTTCTTTTTGTTAGGGTCTTTACTCGCTTGCTTAGTCATTAGTTTTATTGTATCATTTAAGGTTATACCTGCTTTTAAATATGTGGCAACTTGAGTTAACCAAAATATTAAATCTTTAGTACTTAATTCGTGTTCTCTTTCAAAACCTATCTTTTTTAAGAAGTTTGCTAAATTGTTCTTTTCAACTTTATATACGTTTATACCTTCGCTTGCTAAAAAGTTATGAAGAGTTATTTTATTAGTTGCACTCATTGTACCTTTTACTTTTTTGCCGTTTTGGTCTGTTCCATAATAAGTGTAATATTCTTTATTTACTTTCCTAAGTTTAGCTTCAGCTTGCATTTCTTTGATTAAGTTATTTTTTTCACGATTAATTCTTTCTTTCTCAGCGTACGTTAAAACATGAACATCTTCTTCTTTTTTGGCTGGTACATTATTACTATTAGCTTTTTCTATACCATTTTTTTCTCTTTTACGAAAATCACTCTTAGCTTTTTGATAACCAAATATATTTTTCCAAACATCAAAGAAAATAAATTTAACACCTATGAAAAAATGTTTAATAAAACTTATTATAAATATAAATGGTGCTAAAAATATTTTTGTATTCCCTTCTAATTTCATTTTATCTACCCTACTTTATAATGATTATAACATAATTTTTATTATTATAAAACTAAAAAATTAATTTTTAAATTAAAAGCAATTTTATTAATTTTAGTCATATATTATATTAGGTGATTGTCTATGTTTGGAGCTCCTGTGTCTAGTGGTTTAACGTTTACAAAAATTTTGGGTGGTATTTCAAAAACTCTTAGTATTGCTAATCAAGTTATTCCTTTGTATCAACAAGCTAAACCGATGATTCATAATGCTAAAACTATTTTGTCAGTATTAAAAGATGTTAATAAACCTTCAAATAATACAAAACCTATAAATGAAAAAACTACTAATAATTCTCTTACTAGTAGTAATAAATCTTTAACTAACACAACTCCTATTACAAATAATAATAGTCCTGTTTTCTTTTTATAAGTTTTTATATCTTCTTTTACGACTTTGTAAAAGTGTTTTCTCATAATTAATTATACTTTCAAATCCTTGTACTAATTTATTTAAATCTTCTAAACTAATAAAACCTGTTAATATATTTATTAATTGACAATAATATTCATTTAACCAAGAAACAAAATTTTCTTTTTCATCATCATCATAATCATCTAAATCATAATAATTGAAATATTTTTTGCTTATATTAGTTGTAGGATGTCTTTTTGATGTAGCTTTTTTATATGCTTCTTTTCTTCTTTCTGCTAAAACTTCATCGTGTAATTTTCTTAATTCAGGACTAATTAAATATCTATAGGCTTCATTTATGGCACACATCATTTGATGACATAACTTAAAATCTTTATTAGAATTAACATCTGGATGCCACTGCCTTACTTTTTTTAAATAAGCATCTCTAATTTCTCTTGCACTGGCATCTTCTCTAACTTCTAATACTTCATAAAAATTTTTATTTTCCATAATTGTCCTCTACTTCTGTAATTTTTTTAATTCTTTAATTTTTATTTTGTGGCTTAATCTTATTATAATGTGTTTTTTGGGTATATTTTTTAAAATGCTTTTTTCTTTTTCTTCTAAATACTTATAATACTCTTTATTATTACTTTTACCATATTTTAAAGATAGCTTGTTTTCTTTTTGAAATTCTTTTGTAAAAATAATAATAGGATAATATTTATCTCTTTCTTTTATGGCTATTTCTTTTTTTATATAAAAGTCTTTTTTTAACATTTCTTTTCGTAATACTTCATAATCATTATTACTACTTATAATATACTTTTCTATATTCTTGGGAGCATTATTTATAATACTTAAAATTGTTGATGTTCCCATTCCTGATATTATAGCAGTGTTTATTTTATTATTGTTTATCCCTTTAAAACCATCCGATAAATATACTTCAATATTCGTATTTTTTTTCTTAATGTTTTCTTTAGCAATCTTGATTACATTTTCGCTGATATCAGATGCATAAACTTCTTTACATAACTTTTCTTTTTTTAAATATATAGCTAAATATGCATGGTCGCAACCTATATCTATAACAATATCCTCTGGTTCTATTAAACTTGCAATAGCAATTAATT
>CANSWQ010000015.1 GCA_947650775.1 uncultured Mycoplasmatota bacterium | reverse complement strand
ATTTAGAGCGTGATAAAAACTTAATAGTTAACGCATCTATTTTATCCGAGCTAAACAAAGTTAATGCTTTAGTAAACAATGATACTATGCAAAAAAAATATGATAGTTGGTGTCTTCGTCTAAAAGAAATAAAAGAGATGGAAGTACCCAAAATAACTGATGCTTTAGTAGAAATTGAAGATTCATTTGTCGAAAAAGACTATAAAACATTAAAGCAAAAAATCGCTTCATTAGAGCTTCAAATCGCTTATGTTAAAACTAAATCAAACTTTTTATTAGATGAAATAAAAGAGATAACATTAAGTGAAGAAAAAAATCGTGAAACCATAACCAAATTAAAAGCCGATTACCGCTCTATTCTTACAAAGTACAACACCAATAAAAACGATTATAGCGAGGTTGAAAAACCATTAGAATTACAATTTGAAAATGTTGACAAATTATTCAGTGCTTTTGAAGTAGCGATGGATAAAAATGAATACACTGAAGTAGGCAAGATAGTAAAAGCCATTGACGATACTATTGGCAATTTAAAGATTGTTATTGAAGAAGCTCCATCAATTATTTTAATGGGTAAAAAACTAATCCCTGCTAAAATCGAGGATGTTAACAAGATAACAACAAGAATGGAAAAAGAAAATTACAATTTAGAGTATTTAAATATACCATATAATATTACAGAATCAGAGAAAAAGATTAACGATATTTTTGGACGCTTAAATGTATTAAATCTAGAAGACAGTGTTTTTGAACTTAAGACAATACTAGATTACTTTGATTCCTTATATCACAATTTTGACAAAGAAAAATTATCGAAAAGAATTTTTGATGATTACCAAAGAAGTATTTTGTTAAAAGCAACCAAACTAGAGAAAATAAGTGCTGATTTAAACAAAAAAATAGATGACTTAAAATACAGTTATGACTTAAGTGATGAAGATTTAAGTATTTTAGAAAACGTTCATAAAGAAATATTAGAAATAAAGGAAGAATATAATCGTGTCGTAGATATGCATCGCAAGCATACTTTTGCTTATTCCCGTCTTTCTAAAGAAATGGAAATAATTAATTCCAAATTAAGTAAGACTGAAGAGAAAGTAGAACAAACCCTAAGAAGTCTTGCTAGTTTAAAAGAAGATGAAAAAAGAGCTAAAGAGCAATTAGATGAAATGAAGCATATATTAAATATGGCCAAAACAAACATTAAAAGTTACAAATTACCAATTTCCCCTAAAAACTTTTATGTCGAATTAGGAGAAGCTGCAGAAGCTATAAATATAATGGTAACCGAATTAGACAAACGTCCAATTTCTATCAAAACATTAAATACTAGAGTAGATACAGCAAGAGACTTAACTTTAAAAGTATATAATACTACTAAAGAAGCTATTAAAACTGCCAAAATGGCAGAAACAGCAATTGTATATGGTAATCGTTACCGCGCAGTACATAAAGAAGTTGAAATAGGATTAATCAAAGCTGAAAATTCATTCTTTAAAGGTAATTTTAAAGCTAGTTTAGAGCAAGCCATAAATGCTATCAATGTTGTTGAACCAGGAATACACAAAAGATTAATAGAGGAATATAAATAATGACATTAAAAGAATACATAACAAAAGAAGATAAACAAGAGGTATATAATTTTTATAAAAGATTAAAGGTAAAACCAAAGGATTATGACATTATATCTAGGCAAGAGATGTACAATGAAATAATAAATACTTACAAAGAAGACCCCGAAACAATTTTAAAATTATTAACTTTAGAAGAAATTCATTGTTTAAAAAGTTTAGTAAATGAAAAAGAAGTACATGACAATTATGGTTATTTAGAATATGTTGTTGTAACAAACTTAAGAGATAATTACTTAATATTAAAAGAGAATAATAGCTATTACATCCCTAAAGATATTATTAATTATGTCAAAATGGCCTTAAATATGTTTGATGAAAAAAGTTATTCATTTAAAGATGTAACTGATAGTGTATTACTCGGTTTAAGTAGAATTTATAATGTGGTATTATTAGAAGATTTTATAAATATTTTAGCTAAGCATTATATTAATATGATACCTAAAGATTTAAAAAAATATATCGAAGCAAATCCTAAAATATGTGATAAAATAGCTGTTATAAAATATCAAAAGCAAGAATATGTTATATCTCTAGAGCATTACTATTACAAAGACATTTTAAGTTTACGCAAAAATTATTACAAATATAACGATTATAGTTTAGAAAGTGTTATAAGTATTGGTAAATATAAAATAAATTTATTTAAAGAAGAAGTATTTAACTTTTTAAACTTTCTAGAATGTCATTTAGAACCCAAATACATAGAACTAATAATAAATGATTTAGTAGTATATTGTGGGTTTGACATAAGAGATGAAGAAACATTAAACAATATCGCCGACAACATAGCAGATTTAATTGTAGAAATCAAAAAAGCATTATCTTATTTTCCGATATGGATATATAATGGCAACACATCTAAAACTTTAAAAGAAAATACTATCTTACCAGATAAGAATGATTTATGTTTATGTGGTAGTGGTAAAAAATTCAAACATTGTTGTCGAAAAAATTTCAAATAAAGTTGACATGAACGTGAAGTATGGGTATAATAAAAAGTCCTAATAGGAGGATTTTTTTATGGCATTTAATGATTATTTTCAAAGTTCAACCCCCGATTTAAGTTTCGAAGAAAAGCTACATTTGTTTAAAAGTAATAGTTTAAAAGCTATGGAATTACGTAGTCAAATAAATAATTCTCAAGGAAACAAATTAGTAAGAGTTCAAACTTTACCAAATGAAGATAAAACTATAAAAGAGAATACAACTAAACCATTAGAAATCAGTCCTTTTATAAAAGAGATATATGATAGAATAAGTTTATTAAATATTAATTCTTTAGAAGAATATGAAATACTAGAAAAAATAAAAGAAGTATTCAGTAGTAACCTTAATAGTATTACAATAAATAGAATAAAACTATTATTATACAAAGATTATATCTTATATAGTAAAATGCTTTTATCGATTGATAATGAAAAAGATGCTTTAAAACTTCAAAAGTTAATATCTGATATCCTAATTAAAATTGAAGCATTAGACGAAATTGAAGAATTAGAAAATGAAGAAGACTATGAAGAAGAAAGTCCTAAGAAGTTATTTTTCTTATTATCAGAAAGTGGCAAAGTAATAGCCTTAGAAAGTTTAAGAAAAGACATTCCAACAGAATATTATGAAGATTACAAAAAATTAATATTAGCATTAAAACAAGGATATGCCAAAGGAGTAAAAAAATTAGTTAAAAAAAGTTATTCTGAATTAAGGATTAGAAGACCAGGTTTAAGGTTATTATTCAGTAAATTAGATAATGATAGTTATCTTATAATAGATGTTTTTGTCAAGAAAATTAATTCTGGCGACTATTTATACAATAATCAATTAAATAATTTAAACAACCAACATTTAAGAGCAAAAGATACTTACAAAGCTAGATGTGGTGAAGAAGATTTTATCAAAGAGCACGAAGGATATTTAAGTGAAATTTTAACTTTACTTACTAGTGAGAATTTAGAAGGTGAAATAGATGTTAATAGAAGAAGTATATAGAATAATAGATACTGCTAAAACTAAAGATAATGATGAAGAACTAGAAAGATTAAATAAACTTAAAAACTTTTTTAAAGAATTCTTTGCTAAGTATGCCAAAAGAGATGTTAACACTTTAAGTACGATAACAATAAAAGAAGTTATCACTTCAATATTATATCTTAGTAATCCCTATGATATTGATGAGGTTACAGAGTTATTAAATAAATATCCCAGTTTAACAAATAGTAGTACATATTTTCAAATTATTGTTAGCTTTATATATTATCATAAAGAGCCTATATTTAAAGAAGCCATAAATAATTGTTTATCTAATAATATAATTAACAAATGCAAAGGAGCTTTCGATATTGGATTTTTATGTAAAAAACTAGAATTACCTAATAATACTGGTATTGTGTTTACCAACTTCTTACGAAAAAATAAAGAAGCTTTAGAAGAATTAAAACCATATTTTGAGAATCTATCTTATGATGCTTTAGATATTGCTTCATATTTTATCCGCTTAAAGAGTGTTTTCATTGACATTCGTGATAACGATGAGAGCAAAAAAACATATGACAGTTTAAAAAGAGGTTATAAAAGAATTAGTTCCGATTTATTAAAAAGATATCAAGACGCCGAGCGTATTTTTAAACAAATAATTAATGAATATATAGATTTTTTAAGTAATACTTTTACTGCGATATTAAAAGAGCAAGAACAAAAAAGAAAAAATTTAAAAAAGGTAAATAGTGATTTAGAGAAACTAAAAAAATTATTAGATACTAAAGATGAAATTAAAAATATAGATGCTATTCTTGAGTTATGTCCAAATACTGAAATAAAAGAAATAGTATTAGATTATTGTATCGCTCATAACGAAATAATATATCAAGAATTAGCCTCTACTTATGAAAAATTACGTCAAAATAGTGACCAAAATTTAACCATATTATTTAGTAAATATAATTATGATTATGACTTATTAGATTATGATAGCAAAGAAGAATTAAAAAGAAGAGAATTTTCTGAAATAGAAGATATATTAAAGCGTTTAAATAAATTAAATCTTATAAATATTGATATTAGTAAAGTAGATTGTTATAAACTTGCTAAACTAGAAGAACTAATAAATAAAGGTTTAATAAATAGTGATTGGTTAAATAAAAACTTTGAGTTATTATATAAAGATAATGATTTATTGTCACTATGTTTAAGTAATATATCTTTATTAGCAAAAGAAAGAATTAATTTAATAGCATACCCCAATTCTTTAGATATTTTAATAAGTAAGAAATTAGCCGAAAATATCTATTATTTAAAAATGTATGGTTTAAAAGTTAGTAAAGAGACCACTAATATAAACTTTTTAGCAAATAATAATTTAGTCACTATTATAGAGTTTATAATATCATTAGGTATGTATCAAAACTTACAAAGCTTAGATGTATTAAATTATTCATTACCAGAATGTCTTTGTTTAAAAGTTTCTCAAAATTTATTCATACCTTATGAACAAGTTAGCTATGATGAAGACTTAGTAAGTGATTTATGTCCAAGTGTTATTCCAAGTGATATAGAAAAGATTTTAGCTATTGACTGTATGTATTTAAAACCATTACCAAAATATTTAGAAAAGTATTCTTATGATAAAGAAACATTATGTATAAATGGTATATATGTTGCTAAAAGAAAAGTAGAAAGAAACTTAGGCAAACTATGTCGTGATGATTATGAAGCCTGTTTTTATGCAATAATTCATAATGGATATTACACCTATAAAGAATTAGAAAATTTACAAAAGGAATTATTACCAGAAAGTCCAATCTTAAGTTTAGTTAGAAGTTAATTCTTCTAACTTTTTAATTTTCTCATATATTTAATTTAGGTGATATTATGTTTTTTAGTGAGGTTCATGAACGAATAAGATTTGTTTTCTTAATATGTATCTTTATTTTAATAGCAATAATTATCAAAGTATTTTACATTCAAGTATTTACTTATGAAAAGTTAAATAATCTAGCCGAAAGTTTATGGAGTAGAGAGTTACCAATTAAAGCCGACCGTGGCTTAATCGTTGATCGTAATGGTGAAGCTTTAGCTAGTAATATCACAACCGTATCTTTAGTAGTAGTACCAGGTCAAATAAAAGACCCAGAGCGTGTTGCCAAAGATTTATCAGATATACTAAAGTCTGATTATAAAGATATGTTATCCCATGTTACAAAATCAACATCTATTGAAAGAGTTCACCCTGAAGGTCGAAGATTAGATTTTGAGATTGCGGAGAAAATCAATAAATTAAATTATGATGGTGTTTATTTATTAAAAGAGAGTAAAAGATATTATCCATATGAATCTGTATTATCTCACGTTTTAGGTTATGTAGGAATTGATAATCAAGGGTTATCAGGAATAGAACTATATTATGATGATTATTTAACAGGAGCAGATGGAGCGATTAAATACTTTTCAGATGGTAAAGGAAACAAACTCGAATTAACAGAAATATATGAAGCCCCTACACCTGGAGTAACACTATCACTTACTATTGATATGCGTCTTCAAATGGCTGTTGAAAACGAACTTGATAATGTTGTATCTAAATATTCTCCTGAACAAGCTTTAATAATGGCTATGGACCCTAAAACAGGGGAGATATTAGCAATGGCAAGTCGTCCTAACTTCAACAATAATGAATATCAAAAATATAGTACAGAGATAATTAATCGAAACTTACCAATTTGGATGACTTATGAACCAGGAAGTACGTTTAAAATAATTACTTTATCGGCAGCTTTAGAAGAAAAAACTATCAATCTGTTTGAAGATACATTCCACGATAGTGGAGCTATACAGGTAGATGGTGCAGTAATTCATTGCTGGAAACATGGTGGTCATGGTACTCAAAAAATGATTGAAGTAGTAGAAAATTCTTGTAACCCAGGATTTGTTAAAATCGGCCAAACTTTAGGGACAGATAAATTAATGAGTTATATAAATAATTACGGTTTTGGTTCTAAAACAGGCGTAGATTTAAATGGTGAATCATCAGGAATATTATTTAAACCTGAAAATATGGGCCCAGTAGAATTAGCCACAACTAGTTTTGGCCAAGGAATAAGTGTCACTCCATTGCAACAAATAAGAGCAGTATCCGCAGCCATTAATGGTGGGAAATTATTAACTCCTCATATAGTAGGTAGTTTTAAAGAAAGTGAAACTGGCAGTATAATAAAAAAAGTAGAGCCTAATATTGAAAAACAAGTAATAAGTGAAGAAACCAGTAAATTAGTAAGACACGCTTTAGAAAGTGTTGTAGCTAATGGTTCTGGAAGAAATGCTTATATTGAAAATTATCGTGTTGGAGGCAAAACTGGAACGGCTCAAAAAGTTAAAGACGGTAAGTATATGGATGGCAATTATATTTTATCATTTATCGGTTTTCTACCTGCTGATAATCCCGAGGTAATTGTATATGTTGCAGTAGATAATCCAAAAGGTGTAACCCAATATGGCGGAGTAGTATCAGCTCCTATTGCTAAAAGCATATTAACTAGTGCTATTGATATATTAGATATTGAACCTAGTAAAGAAGGAATGCCAAGAGAATATACCTGGTTAGATACCAAATATATAAAATTACCTAATGTTATTGGTAGTACTAAAGATGAAGCTAAAAAGATATTACAAGGATTTAAGATTGAATATTCAGGTACAGGAGACAATATAATATATCAATCACCTAGTGCGGATTATTATGTTCCCGAAGGAGAAACAATAAAACTATTATTAGGATAATTTATCTGTGAAACTAATGTCAAATAGACTAGAAACAAAAGAAATTTACCATAATAAGTAGTATAATAAAAAAGAAAGAGGTGGGTTATGTTAATACTTGCAAAAACTGCTATGGCCATATTATTAGGGTTCATTTTAGCAATTATTACAGGCTTAATATTAATACCAATATTAAGAAGATTTCACATTGGTCAATATGTAAGTCACTATATTGGTGAAAGACACTTAAAAAAAGAGGGTACACCAACAATGGGTGGATTAATCTTTATTATCCCCACACTTATCGCTTTATTATTACTTTATATTAATGGTAGTATTAAAATAACTCATAGTTTAATCATTCTAATATTTGTTTTTATATCGTATGCTGGTTTAGGATTTATAGATGATTATTTAAAAATAAAATATCATAATAACAAAGGTTTAACGATAGTTACAAAGTTATTAGTTCAAATGATTATAGCACTTATATTCTTTTATATATTTATGAGTAATGGTGGTAAATCTGATTTAGTCATAACTAGTTTAGGTATAAATTTACCTATGGGTTGGACTTTTGGTTTATTAATATTATTTTTACTAGTAGGAAGTAGTAATGCAGTAAATATAACTGATGGCTTAGATGGTTTAGCAGGTGGTTTAAGTGCCATAGCATTTATAGCTTTTGGTGTTATATCTTGGAATACAGGCTGGTTAGTAGGATATCAAGAAATAGCAATATTCTGTTTTGTTATAGCAGGGTCATTATTAGGCTTTTTAGTCTTTAATTCTCATCCTGCCAAAGTCTTTATGGGAGATTTAGGTTCATTATCTTTAGGAGCCACTTTAGCTACAATTGCAATACTTACAAGACACGAATTATCTTTAGCTTTAATTGGCGGAATATTTGTTATAGAAACATTAAGTAGTTTAATTCAAATTATTGCTATTCGAAAATTTAACAAAAAAGTTTTCAAAAGAGCGCCACTTCATCATCATTTTGAAGTAGTAGGTTTAAACGAACAAGATATAGTTAGATACTTTTGGGTAGCAGGTTTAATTCTTGCTATGGCAGCTATTACCTATGGTGTTTGGTTATAAAAATAATTTTAATTAAAAGAGTTAAATTTAAAAATAATGAAGATTAATGTCTTCTTTTTCTTTGTATTAAAAAAATATATTTAAATTTGCACAAATTCTATCTAAATGTTATAATATAATTATTAAAGGGGAAATAAAAAATGGAATTTATAAAAAGAAATAATAAAAACATAATAATAGGAATTTTATTCATATTATTTATAAGTGCGAGTATAATCATCTTTTATCTCTTAAATAATCCCAAAATAAAAGCAGAAAAAGAAATAACTGGAAATGTAATAATCGCAGATTCTAAATATTTAATGATTGAAAGTAATAATGAAAACTATTTAATATCTAATATAAAAGGCAGTTATGACATTGGCGATAAAGTTAAATTTATATATTATGAAAGTGATATAAATAGTGAAAAAAGTCCTAAAGAAATAAAGATTATAGATGAAGAAATAATTACCAAAAATAACAATGAAAATAAAAATAACATAAATAATGGTAATAATAAACCTGATTTAAATAATAACGATAAAAATAATATTAATGATAATAATATAACTAATAACAAAGATAATAATATCGAAAAACCAGATAATAAAGATAATAATTCTAATAATGTAAATAATAACAATAATAATGAAAATGCTGATGATGCCATCATAAATTATTTAAATAAAGTAGAAGTTGAAATGAATAAACCTAGTTTAGGAGAAAGTGCCAAAGAATATTTTATTACTATAATTGATTTTATCTTTTATAAAGGAACTATTAAAGGTCATACATTTAGTGAATTATCAAACAGTGTTAAATTAAAAGTATTATCAAGTGCTTTATATTTTGATAGTAAAATAGATAAATATTTTCCAGGCTATAAAGAGAGTATTTCAAGTACTACCAAAAAAATATATACAAATGTTAAAGAAGAAATTATATCTACATATTTAAAGATTACCACAACTATATGTAATACTAATAACGAATTATGTGCTAGTGCGAAAGCTGGTTTTCAAAGCTTAAAGAAAAATTTTGGTTTAACATTTGATTTAATCAAAGAAATCGCTGGTGATGGAATAAATAATTTAAAAAACTGGTATGAAATATGGAGTGGTAAGTAAACCATTCCTTTGTTTTTAAATAAAAAAGGTCAAATTTGTACAAGTTTTGTCAAATGAGAGTACAATTCTTGTTGGAAGTATTGCCATCTGTTATAATAAATTTATAACCATTATTAAGGAGGCAATATGGGAAAGAAATACGTGTACCTTTTTTCAGAAGGTAACAAAGACATGAAAAATTTATTAGGAGGAAAGGGAGCAAACTTAGCAGAAATGACTTCAATCGGACTACCAGTTCCAAGAGGCTTTACTGTTACGACTGAGGCTTGTAATAAGTATTATGAAGACAAAGAAGTAATAGATGAAGCTGTAAAAGAAGAAATTTATGCAAAATTAAGTGAATTAGAAAAAATTACCGGTAAAACTTTAGGTGATAAAGAAAATCCTTTACTTGTAAGTGTCAGAAGTGGAGCTAGAGCTAGTATGCCAGGTATGATGGATACAGTTTTAAACTTAGGTTTAAATGATGAAGTAGCGCTAGGTTTTACAGAAGCAACACAAAATAAAAGATTTGTATATGATTCATATCGTAGATTTATTCAAATGTTTGCAGATGTTGTAAAAGGATACTCTAAAGCAAGTTTTGAACGTCGTTTAGATGAAATAAAAGAAGAAAAAAAAGCCAAATTTGATACTGATTTAACAGCAGAAGATATGGTTGAAGTAACTGAAGATTTCAAAAGAATATATAAAGAAATCGCTGGAGAAGATTTTCCACAAGATCCAAAAGTTCAATTAATCGAAGCTGTAACAGCAGTATTTAGAAGCTGGAACAATGAAAGAGCAATATACTATCGTAGAATGAATGATATTCCAGGCTCATGGGGAACAGCGGTTAATGTTCAAGAAATGGTTTATGGTAATCGTGGTGAAACATCTGGTACAGGAGTAGCATTTACAAGAAATCCAGCGACTGGAGAAGCTAAGCTTTATGGCGAATATTTAATTAATGCTCAAGGAGAAGATGTTGTTGCAGGAATTAGAACTCCAGAACCAATTTCCACCCTTGAAAATGTAATGCCAGAAGTTTATAAAGAGTTTGCAGACATTGCTAAAAAACTAGAAAATCATTATAAAGATATGCAAGATATGGAGTTTACTATTGAAAATGGCAAATTATTTATGCTTCAAACTAGAAATGGTAAAAGAACTGCTACTGCAGCATTAAAAATAGCTGTTGACTTAGTAAATGAGGGTATGATTACAAAAGAAGAAGCTTTACTAAAAGTTGAACCAAAACAATTAGATAGTTTACTTCATCCAATGTTTAATAGTGAAGCCTTAAAAAAAGGTGAAGTTATTGCAACAGGTCTTGCAGCATCTCCAGGTGCTGGTGCAGGTAAGATTTATTTTACAGCCGAAGAAGTTACAGAACATGCTAAAGCAGGTGAAAAAACAATTTTAGTTAGACTTGAAACTAGTCCTGAAGATATTGAAGGAATGAATCATGCTGAAGGAATACTTACCATCCGTGGTGGTATGACAAGTCACGCAGCAGTCGTTGCGCGTGGTATGGGCAGATGTTGTGTATCAGGCTGTGGTGAATTAACAGTTAATGATGAAAATAAAACTTTAACAACTGCAAGTGGTAAAGTATATCATGAAGGTGATGAAATTAGTTTAGATGGTTCAACTGGAAAAGTATATGATGGAATTATCAAAACTGAAGAACCTACAATTAGTGGTGACTTTGAAACATTTATGGGTTGGGCAGATGATGCCAGAAGATTAAAGGTTAGAACTAATGCTGATACTCCAAAAGACGCTGAGCAAGCTCGTAAGTTTGGTGCCGAAGGAATTGGTTTATGTCGTACAGAGCATATGTTTTTTGAAGAAACAAGAATCTTTAATTTCCGTAAAATGATTACTGCTGAAACACTAGAACAAAGAGAAAAAGCATTAGAAGATATATTACCATTCCAAAGAGATGACTTTGAAGGATTATTTAGAGCGATGGCTCCATATAGCGTAACAATTCGTTATTTAGATCCACCTCTACATGAATTCTTACCTCATACAGATGAAGAAATTAAATCTTTAGCGAATAGTCTAGGAATTAGTTTTGAAACTTTAAAGCAAAGAATTGACTCCTTAAAAGAATTTAATCCAATGATGGGACACAGAGGTTGTCGTTTAGCAGTTACATATCCTGAAATTGCTAAAATGCAAACCAGAGCGGTTATTGAAGCAGCAATCAATGTTTCCAAAGAAGGAACAAAAGTAACCCCAGAAATAATGATTCCATTAATTGGTGATGAAAAAGAATTAGCATTTGTTAAAAATATAGTTTGTGAAACAGCAGATGCTATTATTAAAGAAAGTGGTAGTGATATTACATATCATGTTGGAACAATGATTGAAATTCCACGTGCTGCTCTTACTGCCGATAAAATAACTAAACATGCTGAATTCTTCTCGTTTGGAACTAACGATTTAACCCAAATGACTTATGGTTTCTCAAGAGATGATGCCGGTAAATTCTTAAATGATTATTATAAAAACAACATATTTGAAAGTGACCCATTCTCTAAAGTTGATACTGAAGGTGTTGGTGAATTAGTAAGAATAGCTGTTCAAAAAGGAAAATCAGTAAGACCAGATATCCATTTAGGAATATGTGGCGAACATGGCGGAGACCCAGCAAGTATCGAATTTTGTGATAGTGTAGGTCTTGATTATGTATCATGCTCACCATTTAGAGTACCAATTGCCAGATTAGCTGCTGCTCAAGCTGCTATACGCGAAAAGGTAAACAAATAGAAAGTGATTATGAACTCTTTTTAACCTGTATAATCATTACAAAAGATGATATTTTAAGATACTCAGATAAAACATCTGAATGTAAAAATGAGAGGTTAAAGAAATCTATCATAATTGATATTTATATATAAATTAGACTAAGAACATTGAACTGAACCCCAAAAGTTGGACAGTTTATTAGTAGTTTCTAATTAGAGGATTG